>DBEXKF010000314.1:0-3567 GCA_048175045.1 Collinsella sp. | reverse complement strand
CCATTTTCACGCACCTGAGCCCGCCGGATGCCGCTATGACGCGGCAGCTCGGCGGGCGGTACTCACAATTACAACGCGTTTATTCCCCTGTTGGCGCCTTTTTAACCCCTCTAAGCTTAAAGAGAGAATAGGCGTGCAGTGACCGTCTCTGGTATACCCTGGCTGTTGCGCACCGTGGCGTACGTAAGGAATGAGTCCGACTTTCCCGCCGTAGCTGGATAATCGCCATACTCCAAAGCGCGGTCGGGCGACAGCAGCGAGCCATAGGTCTTGGCAGAGGTGTCGATCAGGAAATGCGACGCCTGTACCTTAACAAGGTATTTATTCTTCTTGCCAGCCGCACATGCAAGCGGCTCGCGGGACAGGAAGAGATACGGCCCTCCCTCATTACCGATATACGTGCCCATGTTGCCCAGGCTGCCCACGCCACTATAGGTCGCCTCGATAGAAAACACGAAGGTATCGCCCATATATACGGCCTCGAAAGGCGAGACTGACGAGGGAAGAACTAGCTGGGCACGTTTGGTGTTGTTGCCGTCGGTCAGATCGATTGCCGTTATGCCGTAGTAGACGCCCTCGTCGTTGCGGACACGCGGCGAGATGGTCAAAATGCCGTCGCTCGCGCGCGGGGCCGATGCAAAGCGGCCCGTCGATTTCCAAATTACCTCGGCCTTGGATTCATCAAGCGAGCGACGATAGCAAAACGAATCACTACTCGTTTTATTGCCGCCTGCCGAAGGCATTTTATACCAGATGACTGATGACCCGAACGCCGTGAACAGGGGCGGATCATAGTCCTTGCCACCTCGATCGAGCTCAACCACGTCGCCAGAGAGCGAAGCGCCCGACAGATTTTGAGCGTAGAGCTTCCACGATGAATTGGCAAAGTTCATCTCAACCCACGCGAATACGCCGTCGCCGGCACGGACATCGTAGAATGCGTATCCCGTGCCCTCGATAGGATCCTCGATTAATGTGGCAAGCGAGCCATCGCCCAGGTTGAGCACGCCGAGTGTGTTGGCGTGCAGTGCCGATGCGGGCGCCATCATCGCCGCGGCGTAATCGCCGTCGCAGTAGTACAGCAGCGTACCCAGAGGCAGCGTCCACGATGACGCCGGCTCAAGATCGATGTCGACAGCCTCATACTCATCCGTAATCGAGATGATTTTGGAATCGTCCTTGATAACCTGCGGCTCGCCGGCGACATCATCGCTGGTACCCGTTTTTTTCGAGCATCCGGCAAGCACCGTGGCAGCGCCCGCGGCAGCCCCACCGAGTACAAAGCCGCGACGCGATATTCCGTTCTTGATGTGATCGGCGATACCCATTAGGCGATCTCGGCGCGAGCGGCCTCGATAGCGCGCGTAAGCTGGTCGGCGCAGGAGGTCTTTTTCATACCGCAGGTATTACCGGCGAGAACCTCGATTACGCGATCGGCGGGAGCGCCCTCGACCAGCTTGGAGATAGCCTTGAGATTGCCGTCGCAGCCGCCGGTAAACTCAACGCCCACCACCTTGTTGCCGTCATCGGAAAGGTCAAGGTGAATATTGCGAGCACACACGCCCTGAGGCTTGTAATCAAACGAAATCATGCGATCCCCTCTCAGAATGTTATTCGAGACGACTATTATCCCCGTCTTTCCCTAAATGCAACGAGGCGCTTTGCCGGCAACACACATTACCAGCAAAGCGCCCTAAAAAGCTAACGTTATGCCCGAACCTACTCGAAGCTCAGCTGCTCCAGACGATCAAAGACCGTGTCGATACGGGTGAGGAAGTCCCACGGATCAAAGATCTCGTCGAGCTTCTCCTGACTGACGGTGCAGCGCGGGTCGGCCTCGAGACGCTCCTTAAAGGTGGGGCCGGAGACACAATCCTGTACCTCGTGCCAGGTTGCCATAGCGTTCTCCTGCACAATGGCGTACGCGTCCTCGCGGGTGATGCCCGTGTCGACGAGGGCGAGCAGTACCTTGGAAGAGAAGATGAGGCCGCGGGTCTTATTGAGGTTGGCCATCATGCGGGCGGGATACAGCTGCAGGCCGTCGATAACGCGGATGAGGCACTGGAACATGTGGTCGAGGGCGATGAAGCTATCGGCCTGGGCGACGCGCTCGGCAGAGGAGTGCGAAATGTCACGCTCGTGCCACAGGGCGACGTTATCGAAGGCAACCTGGGCGTTGGACTTCACGACGCGCGACAGACCGCAGACTTTCTCCATGGTGATGGGGTTGCGCTTGTGCGGCATGGCTGAGCTGCCCTTTTGGCCCTTACGGAACGGCTCCTCGGCCTCGAGCGTATCGGTCTTCTGTAGATTGCGAACCTCGGTAGCGATGCGCTCACAGGTGGCCGCTGTAGTGGCAAGCACGCCGGCAAGGTAGGCATGGTGATCGCGGCTGATGACCTGCGTGGACAGGGGATCGTGGACCAGGCCCAGGTGCTCGCAGACGTACTCCTCGACGAACGGCTCGATGGAGCTGTACGTGCCGACAGCGCCCGAGATAGCACCGAAGGCAACATTCTTGCGGGCGTCCTCAAGACGATCCAGATCGCGCTTGAGCTCCCAGGCCCAAGAGCCAAACTTCATGCCGAAGGTCATCGGCTCGGCATGGATGCCATGAGTACGGCCGGCGCAGAGCGTGTTGCGCTCCTCAAAGGCGCGACGCTTGCAGATCTCGCCGAGTTTTTTGACGTCCTCGATGATCAGGTCGCAGGCCTGGGTGAGCTGGTAGCACAGGGCCGTGTCGCCCAGATCGGAGCTAGTCATACCGTAGTGAACCCAGCGGCTAGGCTTGGGCTCGCCCTCGGGAACATCGGCGTCGATATATTCCTTCAGGTTGGTCAGGAAGGCGATGACGTCGTGGCGCGTGACTTCCTCGATCTCGTCGACCTTTGCCTTCTCGAAGTTGGCGTGGTCGCGAATCCACTGGGCCTCTTCTTTGGAAATACCGATCTTGCCGAGCTCCGCCTGGGCCTCGCAGGCCAGGACCTCAATCTCCTGCCAAATGGCGTACTTATTCTCGAGGGAGAAGATGTGTCCCATCTCCGGGCGGGTATAGCGATCGATCATAGCGGCTCCTTTTTGGTTATTGGCACGTTGGTCGTAACCCAACCATTGGACCGTGCGCGGGTGCGAGTATGGGCAGCAGGCATTAACCTAACATTTTGACGCATGCGCGGCTATGAGGACGTCCGCGTATTTGCTTCGCAAATCCGCACCGGCTTCAGGCGCCTGTCGGCGCCTTCGCCTGCTCGCTACAAACGCTTCGCGTTTGCTTTACGCTCGCACTCTGGCGGGTTCGAGTCCCGGCGCTTTATTGAAAAAAGCACGGCACCGTAACGATGCCGTGCTTGTGCCTTTAACTGGAGCGGGCAACGGGACTCGAACCCGCGAGTGTCAGCTTGGGAAGCTGATGCCTTACCACTTGGCGATGCCCGCATATGTGTTGGCTAGTATAACGCGGTTGTCTTGTTCGATACAAGGGTGGCGATGCTTGTTTTAGCTGTGGAGATTCGTTTGAAAATCGCGCCAATTGTGGAGATGAGGACCTTTGTCTTTCTTTTCTTACCA
>DBEXKF010000313.1:0-6713 GCA_048175045.1 Collinsella sp. | reverse complement strand
GCCCTAAAGTTTCAAACGAATCGCATCGATGATGCGTGCGCAGCGCTGTGTGGCGGCTAGGGACATGATGGGGCTTTCGAGTTTCCCCGTCTGAATGAGCTGCGTCGCATGCGACGCCTCGCCGTAAAAATCATCGACCTCAAATGGTGTATCGATTTCGAGTACTCGACCGTCGGAATACTTCACATGGGCGAGCTCGGGGCGATGGAGACGCTCGATTTCCAATGAGCCCCGCTCACAGGCAATCGTTAAGCGGCTTTCATATGTTGCTTTGCCGTCGCACACCATATGAATGGGTATACCGCCGACGCTCATATGGATCTCGTCGGCCCAATCGACGCGACCGCCCGATACGTCACGCCAGCGAACTTCACGGGACGAAACCTCGCAAGCGCCCGCGAGCAAATCCTCAAACCAACCGACCGCATAGCAGCCCATGTCATATAGACAGCCGCCCTGCAACGGATCAAGCAGATAGCCCGAAGGAGACTCGCCGTAATCGAGCTTTTGCACGCTTTCAATCGAGACAATACGGCCAAGCTCACCCGACGCAAGCAAGTCCTTCACGCGAGTGCGCATCGGGCAAAACCGATTCTTCATCGCCTCCATAAACAGCACGCCGCGCTCGCGAGAGGTGGAGGCAATCGAGAGAGCCTCTTCCTCACTCAAAACGGCCGGCTTTTCGCACAGCACGGCCTTTCCGGCGCGCAGCGCGCGACAGGCCCAACGCGTATGCATGCCATGCGGAAGAGCCAAGTAGATTGCGTCGACATCGGGGTCGGCAATCAGCGCGTCATAAGCCGCATTGCCGTTATCGTCGACCGAGGCATGGCCATGCGCAGCATCGATCGAAAACGCTCGGCAAAATTCCTCGACATGTGCAGGAGTGCGGCCGGCCGCAGCCACCAGCCGTGCCCCGTCGGCCTTCTTGAGCGACGATGCAAATCGATGAGAAATGTGCCCAGCGCCCAAAATGCCCCAACGAACCTCACGCGAATCATTTCGTAAACCTCGGTCACCCACGATAGCCTCCCATCAGTTGCGGTGAAATAGTTCCTGTTGATGCCTTATTCTGCCGCAAACAGGAACTATTCCACCGCAAGTTATAAAAGGGTCACGAGGAGCGCGTTTTGCCGAAGGCCTTAAGCACTGCCGTCACGGGTCCAGGCTGAAAACGGCGGCGTACGTCGTCGAGACGCTCGGGGATATCGATGTGCTGTGGGCAGTGACGCGCACATTTGCCGCACTTGACGCAATTGCTCACGAGTTTGGGCTCGCTCGTGCGCACCGCACTCGCCGTAAAGTATTGCGACAGCCCCGTAAACCAGCTGTGCGCATAGCTCGCGTTGTAGGCGGCAAAGCAGCCGGGAATGTTGATACCCTTGGGGCATGGCATGCAGTAGCCGCATCCCGTGCAGGGCACGCGGTTCGTTTTCTCAAACTCTTCCAGCACGCGCGCGATGGTATCAAGCTGACCTGTCGTCATCGAGTCCGGCAGCGCACGATTGGCCAGCGCTGCATTCTCATCCACCTGCGCGGTATCGGTCATACCCGAAAGCAGCATCGTCACCTGAGGATGATTCCACACCCACGAAAGACCCCAGGCGGCAGGAGTGCGCAAATGCGGGTCACGGGCACTATCGAGCACAGCGCGGGCCCGTGGCGGCAGCTTGCCCGCTAAACGCCCGCCCAGCAGCGGCTCCATCACAAACACCGCGAGGCCTCGCTCGGCGGCGGCCATGAGCCCCGCCGTTCCCGCCTGATAGCGCTCTCCAGCGTAATTGTACTGGATCTGGCAAAAGTCCCACTCATATGCATCGAGCATTGTCAGAAAGTCCGCTGCGCTGCCGTGGTACGAAAAACCAATCTGGCGAATGCGCCCCGCCGCCTTTTGACGCGCGATCCAGTCCTCGATGCCCAACGCCACCACACGTTCCCACTGGGCGGGCGAGGTAATGTTGTGCATGAGGTAATAGTCGATATGGTCGGTCCGTAGGCGGCGCAGTTGCTCGTCGAAGAACCGGTCGAAATCCTCCGCGCATTTGCACGAAGCATGCGGCAGCTTGGTTGCGAGCAAAACCTGGTCGCGCAAGCCCAGGCGCTCAAGCGACGCACCCACGCACGCCTCGTTGCCGGGATAGAGATAGGCCGTGTCCAGGTAGTTAATCCCCTGCTCCACCGCACGGGAGATGATAGCGTCGGCGGTCTTCGCATCGGGGTGTCCCGGCGCACCGGGAAACCTCATGCAGCCCAGACCCAGAGCGGATATTCGGTTACCACTTTTGGGGTCAACACGGTATTGCACGGCCCCTCCCTTCGCCATCAGCGCCCCGGCAAGGCGAAACACAATGGTCACGCAGCCGAAACATCGTGGAATCGCAATCGAGAACGTATCGTAACGCAGCAGAAATCGAGCCGTCACGGCACCGCTTTAACATCAGCAAAAAGCCCGATGAAAGGAGCCGGGCATGACCACGCGCATGTCTTTGCGGTCTGCCCTGCAGCGTAGCGTCCAGGCAAACGTTTCTTTTTTATAACAGCCGCCCCGCGCACCCACCAATCACCCTGGCAGCATACAATCCATCAGGCGCCCCTTACGCGGGCGCCTTTTACATGGGGAGATGATTCACATGCAGATCAACAAGGTCGCTTTTATCGGCAAGGGCGGCGTCGGCCTGCTCTACGGCAGCATGATTGCCAAGGCCCTCGGCAATGACGCCGTCGAATACGTTATGGATGACACCCGTTTTGAGCGTCACGCGGGCGATGCGCTCACTGTCAACGGCAAGCCCTGCGATCTCACGTCCGTCCGCGCCAGCGAGGCGACGCCCGCCGATCTGGTCATCCTGACAGTCAAGACCACCGGTCTCGACCAAGCACTCAAGACTATGGAGCGCGTCGTGGGACCCAACACGCTCATCGCCTCGCTATGCAACGGCATTACGAGCGAGCAAAAGATTGCCGAACGCTTTGGCTGGGAGCATACCGTTCTTGGTATCTGCCAGGGCATGGACGCCGTGTTCCTCAACGGCGCGCTCACCTTTACCAATGCGGGCGAGATCCGCTTTGGCGCGGCGGCCGGCACGGACCCCGCGACCGTCGCCGCTATCGACGGGCTCTACACGCGCTGCGGCATCGCCCATACCGTCGAGCGCGACATTGCGCACCGCATGTGGGCCAAACTCATGCTCAACGACGGCATCAACCAAACCTGCATGGCCTACGGCGGGACCTACGGAAGCGCCACGGAGCCGGGCTCCGAGCAGCGTCGCTGCTTTGTTTCCGCCATGCGCGAAACGCTTGCGGTCGCCAACGCCGAGGGCGTTGAGCTGACCGAGGCAGACCTGACGCAAATGGTGCACCTCATCGAGGGAATCGACCCCGCCGGTATGCCCTCGATGGCTCAAGACCGCATCGCAAGGCGCAAAACCGAGGTTGATGAGTTCGCGGGCACCATCTGCCGCCTCGCAGCCAAACACGATATCCAGGCACCGCAAAACGAGTGGCTCTATCGGCGCATCCGCGATATCGAGAAAAGCTGGTAGCGCCAACGCGCCGCATTCAACAGCCTTAACAGCAAAACCGCCGCAAGGGAACCTTTCCCCTGCGGCGGCCTTCATCTTCGTCTATGACCGGCGGCCGATCTCACAACAGTCAACGTTGCGACCCCGGCACCTCGTCCTCATCGTCGCGGCAAAGAACCACGCCCGCGCTTCCCAGCAGTGCGGCCGCGATCAGCGCGCCGACCACGATAGGAGCAGTCCCGCATGTCCCCTGCATGCCCGCGACGAGCGCGACCGTGGGACCAAGGCAGCCGAGCATCAACGCGACGGCGGCAACGGCAATATCTCGAGCATTCACAAGACCACTTCTTCCAAGAGAAAGACCTTATTTCTCATGAACCAGTGTGCCCCGCATCCATACGCCCAGCGTACCGCCACGGTAAGGGCTCTGTTAACTCAAACGCATACATAGAACGGACGTCCTTACGTTGCCCTAAAGCTCGGTAAAGACGCCCGTCCGCCAAATATCCGTGATGCAGAAAAATTACCAACCGGTGTAGTAATCGGTGGTTCCGGCAGCGCAGCCGGAGTCATAGACCTTGCAATCACCCTTGGAGCCCGTAAAGGTCGAGCCCTGGGCCATATCGCCCGCGGCAACAACGTAATAGCCGTCGGAATCGCGCCAGAAGCCCTCAGAATCCTGAGTCCATTCGCCCGTGCGATAGTGATAAAGCACATTGCTGCTGTAATAGGTCTCGCGGCGCCCGTTGTAGTTATTGACACCCGCAGAGCGCGTCAGGCCCGATCCGTTCGCGTAGGACGCGGCAGACGCGTAAGGCGGAGTGTAACCGGCGTTGTAGTACGAAGCCTGGGCGGCCTCGGCAGCCTCCGCCTCGGCGGCAGCCTCGAGCGCTTCGCACTTGGCATCCTCAAGCGCAGCGCGCAGCTCATCGAGCTCGGTCGACTTGGCGTCGACCTCCCCCATCGTCAACAGGCTACCCGCACCGTCGATGCAACCCTGCAGCACAGCGCGCTCGTCATCGGTGGCATAGTCGCCATACATATTCATGATGATCTGAGCGCGCATCTCCAGGGAATCGCGCTTGGCCTCCATCGAGGCGTTCCACTCCTGCATGGAACCATAACCATCGCCACGATAGTCAACGGGCTGCACCAGCGTCGTCTCGGACGGAGTAGATCCAACCGTATCGGACAGCGTTGCGGCGTGGGCATCAGTTGCACCGGCGCCCGCCAAAAGTGCCACAGTCAGAGCGGCGGAAAGGGCGGCGGTTTTCGGTTTTCGTGAATCAATCCTCATGTAGCTGGAAACCTCCGTAGTGCGTTTTTGCTGCGTTTGAGCTGCGTGTGATTCGATCGCGCTGCATAGTACCCCGAGCAAATCGCGACCTGCGGTTTTACTCAAAAGGCGCACGTCAATTGCGTAAAACTCACATCCTCTCAACAGGAGTTTTCCACAACTCAAATGCATAAAGCGTGTCAAAAACCCTGTTTTTGCACCCGCTCTATGCAAAAAAGGCGCCTGTGCAACCATTGTTCGCACAGGCGCCTTGAGCAGGCATTTTATGCAGTTATACCTATCGAGTCGCAAGGGGTCCTTGCACAAGTCGCCTTACTCGTCCAGCGCGGCGAAGGCCTGCTTCAGATCCCAAATGATATCCTCGGCGTTCTCGGTACCGATGGAAAGACGGATCGTGGAGGGCGTGATGTTCTGCTCGGCGAGCTCCTCGGCAGAGAGCTGGGAGTGCGTGGTGGTAGCCGGGTGCACGACGAGCGACTTGACGTCGGCCACGTTGGCGAGCAGCGAGAACACCTGCAGATGATCGATGAACTTCCAGGCGGCCTCCTGGCCACCCTTAATCTCAAAGGTAAAGATCGAGGCACCGCCGTTGGGGAAGTACTTCTGATAGAGCTCATGATCGGGGTGCTCAGGCAGGCTCGGGTGGTTCACCTTGGCAACATGGCTGTCACCAGCCAGGAACTCAACGACCTTCTTGGTGTTCTCGACATGACGGTCAACGCGCAGCGACAGAGTCTCGGTGCCCTGGAGCAGGACCCAGGCGTTGAACGGGCTGATGCAGGCGCCCTCGTCACGCAGCAGGATAGCGCGGACATAGGTTGCGAAGGCGGCGGGACCGGCAGCCTCGGCAAACGAAACACCGTGGTAGGAGGGGTTAGGCTCAGCGATCTGGGCGTACTTGCCACTCGCCTTCCAATCGAAGTTACCGCCGTCGACGATCACACCGCCCAGCGAGGTGCCGTGGCCGCCGATGAACTTGGTTGCGGAGTGAACGACGATGTTGGCACCATGCTCCAGCGGACGGAACAGATACGGGGTGCCGAAGGTGTTGTCGACGACAACCGGCAGACCGTGCTTCTTGGCGATCTCGGAGATGGCGTCGATGTTGGGGATGTCGGAGTTGGGGTTACCGAGCGTCTCGAGGTAAATGACCGTGGTGTTGTCCTTGATGGCGCCCTCGACCTCGTCCAGGTTGTGGGCATCGACGAAGGTGGTCTCGACGCCAAACTGGGAGAGCGTATGCTCCAGCAGGTTGTAGGAGCCACCGTAGATGGTCTTCTGAGCCACCACGTGGTCACCGGCCTGGGCAAGAGCCTGCAGGGTATAGGTGATGGCAGCAGCACCGGAGGCGACGGCAAGACCTGCCACGCCACCCTCGAGTGCGGCGATACGGTCCTCGAAGACGCCCTGGGTTGAGTTGGTCAGACGGCCGTAGATGTTACCGGCGTCGGCAAGACCAAAGCGGTCGGCGGCGTGCTGGGAGTTGCGGAACACATAGCTCGTGGTCTGGTAGATAGGCACGGCGCGGGAGTCGGATGCGGGATCGGCGCTCTCCTGGCCAACGTGAAGCTGCAGGGTATCGAAACCAAAGGTGTGCTCGGGGTTGTTGATGAACTGGCTCATGATGATCTCCTTGATCGAACAAAAGTAAATTAATTAGAGAGAAGTAAGTCGCTGTCTCCTGATCACGCCGACGGGCGCAAACAGGAGCCCGGCATTCGTCTTGGTAAGCAATACATATGCGGGCCTCCTTTCGCATCCCGGTTCCGTGGTCGGTTTAATTACCTACCGCCTTTGTGTGTTTTGAATAGTACGAGCATTGTTTCGCTCGGTCAATCACTTAAAAGCGCTAATCTGTTATCGGTTTTATAGATAGCAATCGAAAGGATGGC
>DBEXKF010000312.1:0-1899 GCA_048175045.1 Collinsella sp. | reverse complement strand
GAGCTCGAGGTGGGCGAGACCGTCAAGATCTCCTATGTCGATCAGAACCGTTCTGGCATCGACCCCGATAAGAACCTGTGGGAGGTCGTCTCGGATGGCTTGGACCATATGATGGTCGGCGAGACCGAGGTTCCGAGCCGCGCTTATGTGGCGAGCTTTGGCTTTAAGGGCCAGGACCAGCAGAAGCGCGCCGGCGTACTCTCCGGTGGTGAGCGCAACCGTCTGAACTTGGCGCTTACGCTCAAGCAGGGCGGCAACCTGCTGCTCCTCGACGAGCCCACGAACGACCTCGACGTCGAGACGCTGTCCTCGCTCGAAGCGGCACTGCTCGAGTTCCCGGGCTGCTCGGTGGTCATTAGCCACGACCGTATGTTCCTGGACCGCGTCGCCACGCACATTCTGGCGTGGGAGGGCACCGACGAGAATCCGGGCAACTGGTATTGGTTTGAGGGCAACTTCGAGGCCTATCAGGCCAACCGCATCGAGCGCCTTGGCGAGGACGCAGCCCAGCCGCATCGTATCCACCGTAAGCTGACGCGCGACTAGATCGTTACGCGGTTTTCCAAACCGCGTAACTGCTCGACGCTGCGCGGGTCGCAAGCACCCCATCTTGCCGTTCAAGCCGTCGCTCGCGTATCGAAGTACGCGTCGCTCCTCTTTCACGGCAACCTGGGGCACTTGCGGCCCGCTCGCTGTTGGTTACGCAACATCAACAAATAAAAACGGCTCAAATCCTGATTTGGATTTGAGCCGTTTGTCGTTACTGCCCGGGTTCTTCGACTTTATCGATGGTCCAGGCGGCTCCGAGACCGCCGGTGGTGTTGCGGCGGATGCGCACGGTAACCTCGTGGCGCTCGCCGGCCTGCGTATAGTGCAGGGGGAAGCTTGCGCGGTTTCGCGCGGCCTCGATGGTGCCGCGCTCGCGGGCGATCCAGTAGTACTCGCCGATGATGCCGAGCGTGTCGGCGCCGTAGGGGAGATAGGTCGACAGCTGGTGTAGCAACGGGCCGGGGCAGAAGACCTCGGTTGCGAAATCGATGGGGAAGTCCTCGGGGATGGTCGGTGCTGCGGGTGCGGGGGTTGGGGCCGCTGGGGGTACCGAAGCCGGTGCCGGTGCGGGAATTTGGCCGCAAGCAGAGGCGGGCACGGATTCGATGATGGGTGCGGGCTCCGGCGTCGCTTCCGGCTTGATCGTGGAATCTGCGGGCTCCACGGTGACGGGCGCGTCTGCAGCTGCGGTTTCAACCTCAACCTGCGTCGCGTTCTCGTTCTCGACGCTCGACTTTGTCTCGACCGGCGTGGACGCCATGGTGGTGATGCCGGCGTTGGCGTTTTCGGGGTCATAGACGACCGTAAGCGAGATGGCAGGCCGCGGCGTCTCGGGCTCCGGCGTCGACTCAGTAGCGTCTTGATCGTCGGGCTCGTCGGGCTCGTCGGGCTGTTCGTCCTCGGCCTCGTCGCCAAAGATATCGCTGTTTTGGAACGCAGGCGCCTCGGGTTGGTTAGCGGCTTCTTCGGTTGTCGACTTGGGAGCCTCGTTGAGCCCCGCAGTGGCTTCCTGCTCTGACATAACTTCGGGATCGGTCGTGGCGGCGATTTCGGTTCTGGCTTCTGCCGTCACCTCGATAGCGACTTCGATCTCTGTCTCGGGCTCGGGCTCGGGCTCCGGCACAGCTTCAGCCACGGGTTCGGGTTCGGGCTCAGGACGTTTAACGTGCTTGGGGCGCACGGCCTTGAGGTCCTTCTCACCGCGCTTTTTCTTTTTGTAGGACTGCTTGGCGCCCTTGGCGGTCTTGGGCTTGTCCTCGCCCTTGGCAAGCGCAGCATCCCAGGCCTCGTTGGCGATGACCGTGGCATACAGGCGGCCGCCTTTAAAGACGGTCAGCTTAATGCAGTCGT
>DBEXKF010000311.1:0-6779 GCA_048175045.1 Collinsella sp. | reverse complement strand
CCGGCGCGTTTGTTGGCGCCGTTGACGCGGTCGCCCGCAACGTGCTCAAGTGTCTCGAGAGCAAGATACGTCACCAACAAAAACGGCACCAGCGACAGCGTGTCCTTGCCGGCGTCGAACAAAATATCAATCAGCAAATCCATGAAGGATGGAACCTTTCGAGTCTTTCGGCAGCATTGTAAAAGTCCTAGCGGTCAACTAGGGTATTGTAGTTGACCTAGGCGTGATGCCAATAGTTGCCCATGGTAAACTATCATCTCGCCATAACTCAATGCCACCGAGCCGCGCGACGCGGCCCGTCCAAGGAGCAGTCTATGAACGTTTCGCAAGCACTCGAATACGAGCGCCAGCCGTTTATCCCTCTGTTTATCTATGGCGATCACGGCGCCATGGAGTCCGAGCGCCAGAAGGGCGAAGAGGCCCTTAAGGTGCTTGAGACCGAGTACTTTACCGCCGAGGGCGACCCCGGCTTCGACTTTGCCACCGTGCGCGACCTGGCCGACCGCAACCGCGACCTGTGCGACCAGATTGGCGAGGCACGCCTGCGCAACGTGACGCCCACGACGCTTTCGCGCGGCCTGTCCGACGCCGACACCTGCGCCGCCATCGGCAAGATGCAAAAGCGCACCGCCGCGTCCGTTATGCGCGAAATCCGCGGCGACCGCGACGCGCTCGGCGTGGCCTACGCCCGCAAGCCCATCCAGGGCACCGTGCTCGGTATCGACATCGAGACCACCGGCCGTGCACCCGAGCGCGGCTATATCATTAACGTGGGCTGGGAGATCATGGAGCTCACCAGCGACGCCGTCCCGCACGACGCCGAGGCACACTACTGCGGCCTGCCCGATATCTACCGCGGCGAAGATGTGCCGCTGTCGAATATCCACCATATCACTTGGGACGACATCGACGGCAAAACGCCCTTCCGTGAGAACAAGGAGCTGCAGAAGCAGTTGCTCAAGCTTATGAAGAAGTACCCGTACATGGCGCATAACGCCGCGTTCGAGGACAGCTGGTTCAAAATTCATCTGGACGGTTACGCCGAGGCACGCCGCGCGGGTAAGATTATCGTCATCGACTCGCGCCAGATCTGCCGCAGCCTGGACGCCGATGTGCGCTCGCTCCCCCGCGAATCCGCGCCCGCTGCGCTCGAGAACTGGGCGCGCCGCCGTGGAACCCTCGCCGCCGACGCCAACGAGCAGCATCTGGGCCTGGACGACACCGACCTCATGCTCCGCACCGTTCAAGCCGAGTTCAACCTCAAGAACCTGTTTGCGAAATAACCTATCCATCTGCGGGAGCGCCTGCCAGGCACAGTGCAATCCGTCTGGACGCACCGGCACGCAGTAAACTAGGGCGCAGCCTTATGGCTGCACCCTAGTTTTCATCAAAACGAGCAAATATGCGTGCTTCACATAGTCGGCAGGTTGGCCCAGCTACATTTTTCCAGTTGTTCGGCCAGCTGAACCACTAGTCGAGGCCCCTTGAACCGCAATCGAGCGCTATAGTCGCCCTAATTTCGCAACCAAGCCCCATAAATCTACCTGAATCAATTCGAATAGGACGTTGCGATCGCGCCATTCGTATAGGATAAGGCCGAATAACTCAAATTATGTTGGTGAGGCATCTGAGCGGTCGGCAAAAACGCTTAGAAGCTACGAATCCGCAACTAAAGTTCACCAAAAAGGGGCAGCCGGCAGAAACCTCCCCAGCCGAAGCTGCTCCCTCAATACGACAGCTCAAAAACCCACCGTTCGCAGAAGATAAGCCGCGCCCCAATACCGTTGCCCGAAGTTTCGGGCGTATGCGGCGTCCGCTATGCCATCATGCGCGTATGGGAATCATTCTGTCACATACCACGGCACGCGCTGTATACCAAACAGCCAACTCGCTCGCAAGCTACGCGACCGGTCCCATAGCTATGGAAAAGATTAGGGTGTCTGCGCCGACCACGTCCGACCTGGAAGCGGCACGAGCATGGCTCAACAGAAAGAATGTCGATTCTGAACGCATCCATGTGCTGACGTTTTCCAATAATGCCAAAAGGCACCGCAAGGGCTGCATCTGCCACTGCACGCGCTATGCGTTTGATGCAGAAAGCTACCTAGAACTCGAGCCGAACGTCTACATCGTCGATATCAAGCTGTGCGCGTTAGAAGCAACAGCCGACCTCAACCTTTCGGAGCTCGTTGAGTATTACTTTGAAATCTGCGGCTCCTACGCGCTTGGAACGTCCGACGAAACTCAATATCGCGAGCGCCCAGCCCTAACCAGCGTTGAAGAGCTCAGAGCCTTCTTTTCAGAGGCATCGGGGTATCGTGGATCTAATAAAGCGCTTAAGGCACTTTCTTATGTACGCGAAGGCTGTCGCTCCCCACTCGAAACGGCGTTTGTCATGATGCTGACAATGCCCAAGTCAATGGGCGGCTTAGCCATACGCGCTATCAAAACGGATTATCCGATCCCAGTCCCCAAAAGATACGCCGCCCTAACGCGACGGACGGTTTTCTACCTCGACGCGCTGCTCGAAAATTCGATGACCGATATCGAATACAACGGCTTTTACCACGACGAGCCCGGGCAGCAGTCAATTGACGAGGAGCGCCGAAACACGCTGCGAAACATGGGATATGCCGTTATCACAGTTAATCGTCATTCGTTTTTCAAGCAGTCCGCTTTTAGACGGGTCATGGAAGCAATTCGCATTCGCGAGAAGATATGGCCCGGTCGACTCCCGGATAACTTCGCCATCCTGCAAGAAACTCTTCGTCAATTTGTCTTGCGGCGCTACTTCGAATACGGTCGCCGCGTCCTGGAGACACTCAAAGAAGAAGAGGCCACCAAGCGCGAAATTGCAAGCCAATATCCGCAAGCTGATGACCCGAGCATCAACGATGTGCCCGAACCCGACGACATGCAACACGTCGGGGCCCTTGCTGAGGAAATCAATGGGCCTTGGGAATGCGACATGTCCGCAAAAATCGATGAAAACCGCACGGAAGACGACACGATTATTGATCTAATTGAGAATTCGCTCTTCTAAAGGCGATCTCTGCGGATGTCCACCTACATTTTTCGACTTATTCGGCCACCGATGTGCCAGATTGGTTGCAGCAATGCTCAATATAACTTTAGATAAAACTGATTCTGCAGGAACTCCCGTAGAGGAAGAACTGATTCTCGCGGTATTTAACACGATAAAGTACAAATATGAACAGTTCTAATGCTTCTCAAGGTGGCTTTCTTAGCATGCTGGCCGAACATCTCGAAATATGTTGGCGAGCATTGCGTCGATGTCTCCCAACCCACAGAAAATCGCAGAGGCGGAAAGCAGTCATCGAAATTATCGCAAATTGTATTGACACATGAACATACACTCATATAATCGAAAGTAAATTATATGAGCGCATGTTCATATGAAAGGATATTGCAATGAGCATCCGCGTTGATGAAACGAAACCCGACACCGAGGCCACCGAGCCAGTGATCCCCACCACCTGCTCGCCCGAGGACCTTCCCGACGAGGAGCTTCTCTACGACCTCGCCGACCTGTTCAAGGTCTTCAGCGACACCACGCGTATCAAGATCCTTTACGCCCTCATGGGCCGCGAGCTCTGCGTGGCAGACATCGCCGAAGCGACCGAAACCTCGCAGTCCGCGGTGTCGCACCAGCTGCGCACACTCAAGCAGTCGCACCTGGTTAAATTCCGGCGCGACGGGCGCAATATCCTCTACTCGCTCGCCGACGACCACGTCTACACCATGCTCAACCAGGGCATGAGCCATATCTGCGAATAGCAACCAACCACGGTACCAGCGCGGCCTGCACCCAAGCCGCAAAAACGGGAAAGGAACCCACCATGAAAAAGCAGTACAAGCTCGATGAGATCGATTGCGCCAACTGTGCGCGCGAGCTTCAGGACGAGTTGGCCAAGCTCGAGGGCGTCAAATCCGTTTCGGTCAACTTTATGACCCAGAAGTTGACGCTCGAGGCCGATGACGCCGAGTTCGACGAGGTCCTCGACCGCGTTGTGGAGTTCACCGCCGACGCCGAGCCGGACTGCGAGATCATTCTCTAGCCAAGGTTTACGCCAACCTGCAAGGCCGCGCTTGCTGCGGCCTTTGCTCGCGAAATTATATGAGCGACTGTTCATACATTCCAATGGGAGGATACGAGTCATGGCCACCGCCGACCCCAAAAAGAAAAAGAAGAAGCGCAAGAAAAAAGAATCACTCGAGCATAAGCGCAACCGCATCCTGGTAGCGCTGGGCATTTTTGCCGTGGTGTACGCCCTCGATGAGCTCGGCACCCTCACTGCCGCATTCGGCACCCCGGGCGACATCTACGCCAGCTTTATGCTGTTCCTCGTGCCGTTTTTGATTGCCGGCTACGACGTACTGCAAAAGGCATTCAATAACATCCGCCGCGGCAAGGCCTTCGACGAGAGCTTCCTCATGGCCGTCGCGACCATCGGCGCGTTTGCCATGGTGCTCTTCCCCGATACCGACCCGCACATGGCCGAAGGCGCCGCCGTCATGCTGTTCTACCAGGTCGGCGAGCTGTTTCAGGCGTACGCCGTGGGCAAGAGCCGCAAGTCGATCAGTGCCATGATGGACATCGCGCCCGACTACGCCAACGTCGAGCAGCCCGACGGCACACTCGAGCAGGTCTTCCCCGATGACATCGCCGTCGGCACCGTGATCGTGGTCAAGCCCGGTGAGCGCGTGCCTATCGACGGCGTCATCGTCGAGGGCGAAACCCAGCTCGACACCGCCGCCCTTACCGGTGAGTCGGTCCCCCGCCCGGCCAAAACCGGAGACGATATCATCAGCGGCTGCATCAACATGACGGGGCTCATCCACGTGCGCACCACCAAGCCCTTTGGCGAGTCCACCGTCGCACGCGTCCTGGAACTCGTGGAGAATGCCAGCGAAAAGAAGGCACGCACCGAGAACTTCATCACGCGCTTTGCCCGCATCTACACGCCCGCCGTCACCGGCGCTGCCGCGGTGCTCGCGCTCGGCGGTGGCCTGGTCACCGGTGCCTGGTCCGACTGGATTCTGCGCGGCCTGACCTTCTTGGTCGTCAGCTGCCCGTGCGCGTTGGTGATCAGCGTGCCGCTCAGTTTTTTTGGCGGCATCGGCGGCGCGTCCAAGCTGGGCGTTCTCATCAAGGGTTCTAACTACCTCGAGACGCTCGCCGACGTGGACACCGTCGTCTTTGACAAGACGGGCACCCTCACCAACGGCACGTTCTCGGTGGTCGCGGTACACCCCGAGGCCGGCTATACCGAGCAGTCGTTGCTCGAAGTCGCAGCCCTTGCTGAGTCGTTCTCCGATCACCCCATCGCGCAGTCCGTACGTGTCGCCTACCAGGGCGAGGTCGACCCCAAGCGCGTAAGCGACTCCACCAACGACGCGGGCCATGGCGTGACGGCAACCATCGACGGCAAGCACGTCGTCGTTGGCAACGCAAAGATGCTCGCCGCGGCCGGAGTCGAAGCGCCCGATTGCGAGGTCATCGGAACGATTCTGCATGTGCTCGTTGATGGCGTGTACGCCGGCCACATCGTGATTGCAGACACCGTCAAGGCCGATGCTGAGCAAACGATTCGCGACCTGCACGCCGCCGGTGTCAAGCGCACCGTCATGCTCACGGGCGACCGCGAGGAGGTTGCGGCGTCTGTGGCCAAGCAACTCAGTCTCGACGAGTTCCACGCGCAGCTGCTGCCGGGCGATAAGGTCGAGCGCGTCGAGGCGCTGCTTGCAACCGAGAGTGGCAAGGGCAAGCTCGCCTTTGTGGGCGACGGCATCAACGATGCGCCCGTGCTTACGCGCGCCGATGTGGGCATTGCCATGGGCGCTATGGGTTCTGACGCTGCGATCGAGGCCGCCGATGTCGTGCTCATGGACGACAAGCCGTCCAACATTTCCCGCGCGATCCGCGTGGCACGCAAGACCATGGCGATTGTTTGGCAGAACATCATCTTTGCGCTGGGCATTAAGCTGCTGATCCTTGTGCTGGCAGCGCTGGGCATCGCCAACATGTGGCTTGCCGTGTTCGGCGACGTAGGCGTGGCGATCATCGCCATCCTGAACGCCATGCGCGCGATGGGTGTCAAGAACCTGTAGCACTCGTGGCCCCTCCAGCCGGGGTCGGGCTTGGCTTTGAAAACGTCCTCGCGCATGTGGCCCGTCTTTCCTGCTCCTGCGGAGCAACGGAAAGGCGGGCCTCGCGCTGCGGAGTGTTTTCAAAACCAAACCCGGTCCCGGCCTGCATTGACACAGCTGAAGGTTCTTGGGCATCGCTTGCTGGCGGGGTTCCTTGTCTGAGTTGGACTTGGTTGGCGGGGCTACTGGTCCCGGTCGCTGGTTCGCGCTTTGCGCGAACTCCGCGCCACTGTAAGTCAGTTAGGCTTCCGTTGTTGGGCCCGCCGCATCTTCCCGTCCCAGCATCGCCCTCAGCTTCTCGAAGCTTTCCTCGCTTAGGCAGTGCTCCATGTGGCAGCCCTCTTGCGACGCGACCTCAGCCGAAACACCCGCATCCTCTAGCAGCCCCACGAAAAAGCAGTGGCGCTCCCACATTTGGCGCGCGACCTCCAGACCGCGCTCTGTCAGATGAACATCTCGTTTGCCCATTTCGACATAGCCGTTGCTTTCCAGCGTCGCCATGGCCTTGGAAACGCTCGCCTTGGTTACGCCGAGGTACTCCGCAACGTCGATCGAGCGCACGATGCCCTGACGTTCCGACAGAACGTAGATCGATTCGAGATAGTCTT
>DBEXKF010000310.1:0-3256 GCA_048175045.1 Collinsella sp. | reverse complement strand
GTCATGCCTTGCCTTTTGACTGACAAATGGGCGCTCTGGGCGGCGCGCAGCGTCGAGCGGTTACGGCGTTTGGTAAAACGCCGTAACCCCCTAGTACATCTTTGCGCCGGCGGGGATGGAGGCGTCGAGCTGGATCAGGTTGAGGCGCTCCTCGCCCTCCTCCTCGTGGACAGCGCTGATCAGCATGCCGCAGCTGGGAATACCCATCATCTTGCGCGGAGGCAGGTTGGTGATGGCGAGCAAGGTCTTGCCAACCAGGTCCTCGGGCTCGTAATAAGCGTGAATACCGGAGAGGATGGTGCGGTCGGTGCCGGTGCCGTCGTCGAGCGTAAAGTTCAGCAGCTTCTTGGACTTCTTGACGGCCTCGCATGCCTTGACCTTCACAGCGCGGAAGTCGCTCTTGGAGAAGGTATCAAAGTCGACGAACTCCTCAAACAGCGGCTCAACGGCGATCTTGGAGTAATCGAGCGTGGGCTTAAGCGACGTAACGAACGGGCTCGCGGCGTTGCCGGCCTCGGCAGCCTTGGCGGCAGCGGCACCGGACTGGAAACCCTTCTCGGGCTTCATGTGCGGGAACAGCAGCACGTCGCGGATAGAAGCCTGGTTGGTGAGCAGCATGACCACGCGGTCGATACCAATGCCAATGCCGCCCGCGGGAGGCATACCGTACTCGAGGGCGCGCACGTAGTCCTCGTCGTACTCCATGGCCTCGTCGTCACCGCCGGCCTTCTCGGCCATCTGGGCAGCAAAGCGCTCAGCCTGGTCGACCGGGTCGTTGAGCTCGGAGAATGCGTTGGCGTACTCGTGGCCGGCGATGACCAGCTCAAAGCGGTGGGTCAGGCGCGGGTCGTCCTCAAAACGCTTGGCGAGCGGGCTGACCTCGATGGGGTAATCGCACACGAAGGTCGGGTTGACGATGGTATCCTCGCCCAGCTCATCGTAAATCTCGGCGATAATCTTGCCGGCGGTCCACTCGGGCTTAATCTCCAGGCCCTTCTCGCGCGCGGCGGCAGCAAGCTCCTCGACCGGTGTGTCAATGGTGACCTGTTTGCCGAGCACGTCGGAGACGATGTCGGTCATGGGACGGCTGGCCCACTCACCAGAAAGGTCGATGGTCTGGCCCTGGTACTCGATGACCTCGGGGTTGCCGATGGCCTTGTTAGCCGCCTTAATGACGCCCTGGGCAAGCGCCTTCATGCCCTCGAGGTCGGAGAAGGCACGGTAGGCCTCCATCGTGGTGAACTCGGGGTTGTGGGTAAGGTCCATGCCCTCGTTACGGAAGATGCGGCCAATCTCGAACACACGCTCAAAACCACCGACGATGCAGCGCTTGAGGTGCAGCTCGGTGGCAATACGCAGGTAGCACTCCTGATCGAGCGCGTTGAAGTGCGTGATGAAAGGCTTGGCAGTAGCGCCGCCCTGGATGGTCTGCAGGATGGGGGTTTCGACCTCCATGTAGCCGTCGGACTCCATAAAGCGACGGAAGGTGGAAAGAATCTGCGAACGCTTACGGAAGGTCTCGCGAACGTCGTCGTTGGCGATCAGGTCGACATAGCGCTGGCGATAGCGGGTCTCCTTGTCGGAAAGACCGTGGAACTTCTCGGGCAGCGGACGAACGGCCTTGGCAAGCAGGGTCGCGCTCTTAGGGGCAACGGAAAGCTGGCCGCGCTGGGTGCGCACGACCACGCCGGTCACGCCCAAGATGTCGCCCAGGTCGAGGGACTTGAGCGTATTCCAGGCAGCCTCGTCCATGTCGTTGATGCGGCAGAACAGCTGAATCTCGGCAGTCGCATCGCGCACGACGATGAACATGATCTTGCCCTGACCGCGCTTGGCGACCACACGGCCGGCGATCTTCACGACGTCCCCGGTGTCCTCGCCATCGGCAAGCTCGGCGTACTTAGCCTCGATATCGGCGACGTAGTCCTCAAGCTCAGAGTGCTCGGGATAGGGGTTCTGGCCCGCCTCGAACAGGGCGGCGCGCTTGGCCAGGCGGGTGGCGCGCTCGTCGTTGAGCGTCGATGCCTGATCGGCGGCGTTCTGGTTCTCTGCCATAAGTTAGCTCCTCAAACTAAAACGCTCCCCAGGATTCGGTCCCAGGGAGCGAAAACATACCTTTACGCGGGACCGTGGTCTAGCGTGCGATCTTGGCGATGGTGTAGACGCGAGTCTTGCCGGAAGGCGTAACGACCTCGACGGAGTCGCCCTCGCCGTGACCGATGATGGCGTGACCGACCGGAGACTCGTTGGAAATCTTGTGCTCGAGCGAGTTGGTCTCGGTGGTACCGACGAGCGTGACTTCCATGACCTCGCCGTTGGGATCAATCAGCGAAACGGTGGAACCGATGGAGACGGTCAGGTCGCCCGTGGTGGCAGCAACCTGAGCGTTGGCGAGGATGGCCTGGATCTCGGCGATACGAGCAGCATTCTGGGCCTGCTTGTCCTTGGCGGCATCGTACTCGGAGTTCTCCGAAAGGTCG
This sequence comes from Collinsella sp., assembly GCA_048175045.1. GTDB lineage: Bacteria > Actinomycetota > Coriobacteriia > Coriobacteriales > Coriobacteriaceae > Collinsella. Next base: position 776 of record DBEXKF010000310.1, on the reverse strand, counting down.
CCGAACGCGCGGGCTTCCTTGATGTCCTCGACGATCTCCTTGGCGTAATCGCCCTCACGCCAAGCGAGCTCCTCGACGAGCTTCTGGCGGCCCTCAGCGGTCAGTACGATCTGGCTTGCGTCCATACGGATATCTCCCCAACTCTGATCAAACAATCAACTGTCAACAAAACGAAAAAGACCGGCTAGCCTGCGGGCAAGCCGGTCAGGTGCTCACCCCAAAGGGATGGGACTACTCTGCGTCCGCGTCGCTGTCCTCTGCCTGCTTCTTCTTGGCAGCAGCGAGCTTGGCCTCAAGCTCAGCGATCTCCTTGTCCTCCTCGGACTGCTCGACCACAACCTCCTCGGCCTGCTTGGTCTCGGCCTTATCGTCGCCCTCCATACCCTCGCGGATATTCTTGACGGTAGAGCCGAGAGACTTGCCGAGCTTCGGCAGGTTCTTGGGCCCGAAGATAATCAGGACAACGACGAGAATAATGATGAGCTCAGGAGCCCTCAGTCCAAACATGTAGACCTCCACAATACAGCGAGACAAGCTCGAATGAGTATACCGCGGGTATCGCGGTATCACAACACTAGCTAAAAAAAGGGACCGCAAGAAGCGGTCCCTCCTCATGCTCTGGTCGGGTTGACTGGATTTGAACCAGCGACCCCTGCGTCCCGAACGCAGTGCTCTACCAAACTGAGCCACAACCCGTTAGCTCGACTATAGTAACAAAGATTTTCGCCGCGTGCTAGAGAAATTTTTATTTCTTTGGCGCGTCGATTTGAACCGTG
>DBEXKF010000309.1:0-3395 GCA_048175045.1 Collinsella sp. | reverse complement strand
CGGCTCTAACAACGGCTCCGGCTCTGACGCAGCCCCTGATTCCGATGCTTCCAAGGACGACTCGAATAAGGCGCCGGACGCCCCTGTTGCTTCGCCGGACAAGAAGCCTTCTTTCTCCGTGCAACTCGGTTCTACGCTGGGCTCTTCGCTGATGGCTGGCGTCAATAATGGCTCGACCCAGAACAAGGACAACTCTGATCAGGTTTCCACGGAAAAGACCGAGGCCGCAAAGGGCGACTCCAAGGACAAGGCTTCCGAGAAGACCGAATCTGATAAGGGTTCTAGCTCTGAGGAGAAGGACGACAAATCCGCTCAGAAGAAGGACGAGGATAAGAAGTCTGAATCTGAGAAGAAGGACGAGAGCAAGGACAAGACCGAGGACGGAAAGCAGCAGGGCGAGGACAGCAGTAAGGGCAACACCGACAACCAGAACCAAGAGCAAAATGACTCCAAGACGGTGACCACTACAACCACGACGACTACAACGACCAAGTCATCTGGCGGCAATATGCCCAAGACGGGCGACTTGATCGTGATGGCGAGCCTTGCCAGTGCGAGCTTGGCTACGCTGGGCGCTACGTCCATCGTGAGCGGTAAGCATAAGCTCGATCAGCAGAAGAAGGCTTCTGGGGAGGACGGCTCGGAGGAGTAGCCTCTTGGTTGCTAGATAACTAAAGAGTTGGGACGGGGTCCGGTGCGAATGCATCGGGCCCCGTTTTGTTGTGCAACGATTAGTTATGCCCCCTCACACCTCTTGTTGCTACCGTTGCCCGATATGTTCGCCCGGCGTCGTCGGTACGCGCGAGGCGGTCATTACAATTGGCATCGTGCAGCGATTTAGGGGGAACGTTTTGGTGTCTGAACAGGCAAATGTTGATTGTGCTGCTGGCTTTGGCGTGCGCTTGATCGGCTGTGCCGACGATGCGGTTTTGCCCATTGGCATGCACGACTATGCGGAGGCCCTTGGTTGCTGCATGCTGGTTGACAAGACCATGTTTATTGCCGATGTGTTGGACTGCGACGCGTCCGTTGTGGTGTGCTGTCGACCCGAGGGTTTTGGCAAGAGCATGAACTTGTCGATGCTCAGGGCTTTTCTGGAGCGTCCAGCGGTCGGTCGCTCTGGTCAGCGTTTGTTTGCCGATGCTCAGATTTGGGATGCGAACGGCGGGCGCTATCGGGATGAGTACGCTTGCTATCCGGTGATATCGCTGGACTTTTCTGGCGCTGCGAGGCGTGGTGCCGCTGTTGCCGACGTCGTGCGTGATGCCCTTTCGGGCGAGTGCGCTCGCTTGTTGGCGCTCTTGGAGGCTCCGGATTTAGCTCGAGATAAGGTGCGTCACATCGAACGTGTCGCGCGTGGCGTGGCGAGCGCGGACGAGGTTGACTCGGTGCTCGGTGTGCTCATAGAGCTGCTGGAGATTGCCTGCGATGAGCAGGTTGTATTGCTCGTTGATGGGTACGATGCGGCGTGGTCTCGCCGTGCGAGCGCGAGGGACGCTTCCGACGCCGATCCGGCAGAACTACTTGACCGTGCGCTGTTTGACGCCATTGCCACTGCGCGCGATTCGTTGCGGCTGACGTGTCTGATGGGGGAGTGTCCCGGTCCTGCCGAAGCGGCGCTTTCTTCGCGCGGCTGCTCGTATTGTCTGACGACGCCGCTGTCGGCGTGGTGTGACCGTTGGTTCGGTTTTTCGGATGCTGAGGTCGAAGCTCTTTTGAATCATGCTGGGCGCGAGGAATACCTGAATGATGCGCGTGAATGGCTCGAGGGGTATCGGTTTGGCAGGGCCTATTGCTCGAGTCCAGAGCGTGTGATCGGTTTTCTGGGCCGAGGCTGCACGGCGCCTGTGCGTGCCGATCTGTATGGATATGCCGATTGCCTGAGTAGGGTAGTTGCCGGGTGGAATCTCGACCGCCTTTCGGTCTTGTTTGATTTGCTCGAGGCCCATGGGTGCGCTGAGGCCCCGCTTTGTTTGGGCACTGCAGAGCCAGATGTCTCGCCTGACGATGGCATGTGGACAGCGCTGTATCTGTCCGGTTTTCTCACGACGGATATGACTGAGGAGCCAGAGCATGGCGATCGCTTCCGTGCTTTGCGATTGCCCAATAACGAGCTTCGCCAGGCCTTGCGTCTAGTGATTATTGAGTGGTTTGAGTGCGCTGCAGAAGACATTCGAGACGTCGATGCGTTTCGCGACGGGCTGTGCCATGGGAACGAGGATACCGTGAGGCGGGCGCTAAGCCGCATCTTGGGAGATGCGGGAATCGGTGCGACCGACCCAGATACACCGCTGCCATATCACCTACTCTTGCAAGGACTCTGCTTTGGATTGCCGGGCTATGCCAATCCTGCTTCGAGGCGAAAGTGTGGCGCGGATCGCTGGGACATCCAGGTTTTTCCTACGGGCGCCGCGTTCGACATAGCCGATACGATCGGTATGCTCGATGAACGTCCGCTGATAACGATCAACATGATGTATGACCCCGGTGTGGATGCGCTGGGCCTGGAATTGCTGGCCGTGCAGGCGCTGCTCGACATAGAGCGCGACGGCATCGACGAAATCCGTGTGCCGCGACCCGGCGTTGGCCGCATGCGCTGGGGGTTTGGGTTTGATGGACAGCATGTGGCTACGGTGTACCAGCGGCTTTAAGCGCTGAGGTGTTTCCGGCTTCCGTTACTCGGTGTCCTTCATGGGTGGCATGGGCTTCCAGTTGGGATCCTTGATGATCTTGCGGGCGTCTTTCATGCCACGGCGCAGCGCCGGAATACCGGTCTTATAGCACTTATCGACCGCAGCCAGGCGAATGAATTCCTTGCAGAAGGTCGCGGCATTGCCCAGGCGGAACAGCATGGGGTGGTAGTCACCGTAGATCTGCATATAGCGAGCGAGGAAGCCTCGGTTGCGCATGATGTAGTAGCGGTTGGTGTCGCTCGTAGAGTTGAGCTGGCGCTTGCCGGCGATATCCCAGTTAGAGACGGCGCGGGCGCGCTTGAGCACCACGTCGGCCACAACGGCGGCGGGGAAGTGCTGGCTGGCCACGTAACCATAGCAGGCATCGTCGCCGTAGATGAAGAATCGCGCATCGGGCAGGCCGATCTTGTCGACCACGCGGCGCGAGAACATGCCGCCCTCAAAGCATAGCTGGTTCATGGCGCGGTAGCCCTCGGGTCCCAGGTCCCACTTGGCGACAGGGTTGGGAATGCCGAGCGAAAGGATGAGTTGGTATTGCCAAAAGAAGGCGCCGCCGTCAAAGTCCAGGCGCGAACCCTGGATGACGTCGTAGCGGTCGGTCCACTTGGCAAGACGCTCGATGCCTTCGGGGATGACGAGCACGTCGTCGTCCATCACCCAGAACCATTGAGCGCCCAGGTCGTAGGCGCATTTAGTGCCGGC
>DBEXKF010000308.1:0-7978 GCA_048175045.1 Collinsella sp. | reverse complement strand
GGTGCCCAACATGGCTGGGGAAAAGTCAGCGGCAATCACGGGATGCCCGTCTTGCGCAAGCGGAATAGCAATCGACCCAGCCCCACATCCCATATCCAGCACCGATTCACCAGGCTCAAGCGCCAGCAATTTCATAAAATCCCGAGCATATGGGGCAGTCTCCAACGGACGAAAATGCCGAGCCCGCTTATCCCACTCAAAAGAATCATCAGCCCGATGCCGAGCGGCCTGCAGACGCATCCATTCGCCATTCCAATCCGCAGAAAGCAGCTCAGAACGAATCAAATCATCAGCCACGGGCCATCCCCCTCACAACAAAAAAGCGACTCCTCCCAAAAGAAGAGCCGCAACCAGCATATATCAGATAGAACCGATCTAACGCCAAACCGCCATACCAGCAAAGTAGGGCAGAAGCGAAGCGACTGCCAAAGGGATAGAACCCAACCGAGGTCCCGTTGTGCGGGAGCCCCGGGGAGGGCAAATATATAAGGTCGATCGCGAGTTCCGCACGAGCCGGAGAGCACTTAATGTGCTCTCCGGGCGAGTCAGGACTGTCCGAGCAGGCGACCTTATATATTTGCCCTCCCCGGGGCTCCTCGCCCGAACCCCTCAGCTAGTTCTTCCGCGAGTTCAGCGGCGCTGGGAAACGTCCACCACGGTGGGCAAGCACGGTGCCGGCGTTGGGGTTCACCGGCATGATGGGTGCACGGCCGAACAGACCGCCGTACTCGACGCAGTCGCCCACGCCCTTGCCGATGGCGGGAATCACGCGCACGGCCGTGGTCTTGTTGTTGATGACGCCGATGGCCATCTCGTCGGCGATGATGCCGGCGATGGTCTCGACCGGGGTGTCGCCGGGGATGGCGATCATGTCCAGGCCGACGGAGCACACGCAGGTCATAGCCTCGAGCTTCTCGAGCGAAAGCGCACCGGCCTCGACGGCGGCGATCATGCCGGCATCCTCGGACACGGGGATAAAGGCGCCGGAGAGACCGCCCACGCTGGAGCTGGCCATGACGCCGCCCTTCTTGACGGCATCGTTGAGCATGGCGAGTGCGCAGGTCGTGCCGGGGCCACCGCAGGTGCCCACGCCGATGATCTCGAGGATGCGGGCAACGGAGTCGCCGATGGCAGGCGTGGGAGCCAGTGACAGGTCGACAATGCCTTTCTCGACACCCAGACGGCGGGCTGCCTCACGGCTCATGAGCTCGCCGGCGCGGGTGATCTTAAAGGCGGTCTGCTTGATTTTCTCGGCAACCTCCATCATCGAGGCGGAGTCGGGGAGCGTCTCCAAGGCAGCAGCCATAACGCCGGGGCCCGAGACGCCAACGTTGATGACGGCGTCGGCCTCGCCACCGCCGTGGACGGCGCCCGCCATAAACGGGGAGTCCTCGACCATGTTGGCAAAGCAGACAAACTTGGAGGCGCCAACGGAATCCTGGTCGGCCGTGAGCTTGGCGGCATCGATGATGGTCTGGGCGGCCATGAGCACGGCATCCATGTTGATACCGGCGCGCAGGCTGGCGACGTTGACGCTGGAGCAGACGCGGCTCGTGGTAGCGAGCGCCTGGGGGATGGACTGGATGACGCGGCGGTCGGCGTCGCCAATGCCCTTCTGGACGAGTGCGGAGAAGCCACCCAGGTAATCGATGCCGAGCGTCTCGGCCGCGCGATCGAGGGCATGCGCGATGGGGGTGAGGTCCTCATCCTTGCAGCACGCGGCGATCTGCGCCACCGGGGTGACGGAAACGCGCTTGTTGACGATGGGGATACCGTACTCGCGCTCGAGGTTCTCGGCGGTCTCGACCAGGTGCTCAGCCGTGTGCGTCACGTGGTCGTAGATCTTCGTGCACATGCGGTCGAGGTTCTCGTCACCGCAACCCATGAGCGAAACACCCATGGTGATGGTTCTGATGTCGAGGTTCTGCTCCTCAACCATGCCGCGGGTTTCCGCGATTTCTGCGGGCGTGATCGCCATCCTTGCGCTCCTATCTGCCAAAACGAGCATAGTCTTATCTATTTTAACGTGCCGTACGTGCCAAGTGGCGCATGCGACACGTTTTGGTGCTCGGTTGTTTCCGTTGTGTTACTGCCCAAAGACCTCTTCGGCGATACGAGCGCTTTCGGCGGCGTCCTTGGCGTAGTAGTCCGCGCCGATCTGCTTGGCGTATTCGGGGGTGAGCACGGCGCCGCCCACGATGATCTTGACGCCCGGCACCTCGGCATGAAGCAGCTTGATGGTCTCCTCCATGGCGACGACCGTGGTAGTCATAAGCGCTGAGAGGCCGACAAGCTTAATGTCACGCTCCTGCACGGTCTTGAGTACCTCCTGCGGGTCGACGTCGCGGCCTAGGTCAAAGACGGTGTAGCCGTAGTTATCGAGCAGCATTTTGACGATGTTCTTGCCAATATCGTGGATGTCGCCCTTGACGGTGGCCACGCAGATCTTGCCCTTGTCGGCAATCTCGCCGGCGGGCATCAGGCGCTTGATGGTGTCGAAGCCCACGCGTGCGGCCTCGGCCGAGGCCATAAGCTGCGGCAAGAAGAACTTGCCCTGGTCAAAGAGGACGCCAACTTCGTCGAGGGCGGGGATAAAGTGATTGTTGATGAGGTCCATGGCGTCGTGGTCTGCCAGCAGACGCTCGGTCTCGGCAGCGATCTCGCCTTTGCGGCCCGAGACGACCATGCGACGAATCGGGTCGTCGTTGCCGTCAGTGCCGGCGGTGCCAGCAGCAGGCGCGGCATCACTCGATGCGGCCTGAGCCGCTGCCGGGTTGGCGGCGATCTTGTACGGATCGGTCCAGCCGGCATAGCGCTCGATGTATCCGGTCGAGCCCTCGTCTTCAACGCTCAGGACGCGATAGCTGTAGACGGTGTCCATAAAGCGCTTGGAACCCGGGTTCATGATGGGGGCGTCCAGGCCCGCGCCAAAGGCGGCGGCCAAAAAGACCGAACCCAGCAGCGGGCGGGCAGGCAGGCCAAAACTGATGTTCGACACGCCGAGCGCGCATTTGACGCCCAGGCGCTCCTTGCACAGGGACATGGCGCGCAGGATCTGCTCGGCCTGGCGCTGGTTGGTCGAGGCGGTCATGACCAGGCAGTCGATGAGGATGCGGTCCGGTCCGATGCCGTAACGGGCAGCCTCGGCCACGATGTGCTCGGCGATGGCGAAGCGGGCCTCGGCGGTATCGGGGATGCCGCCTTCGTCGAGCGTAAGGCCGACAACGTTGGTGCCGTAGTGGGCGACCAGCGGAAAGATCTCATCCATGATCTGCTGCTTGCCATTGACCGAGTTGATGATGGGCTTGCCGGCGTAGCGGCGCACGGCGGCCTCGACAGCGGCGGGATCGGTGGAGTCGATTTGCAGCGGCAGCAGCGTGGAGCCCTGGAGCTGCTCGGTGGCCTGTTGGATGATCTTGACCTCGTCGATCTCGGGCAGGCCGACGTTGACGTCCAGGATGTCGGCGCCCTGTTCCTGCTGGCTGATGCCCTGGCTCACGACGTAGTCCAGGTCGCCGTCGCGCAGGGCCTGCTGCAGGCGCTTTTTGCCGGTGGGGTTGATGCGCTCGCCGATGACGGCGATCTTGTGGCCGTCGCAGGGAAGGTCCACGACCGTTTGGGCGCTCGTGACCGACATGCTGGGCTTGCGGCGGCGCGGGCTGGGCGTGTGGTTGTCGATAAGCGTGCGCAGGGCCGCCATGTGCGCCGGCGTGGTGCCGCAGCAGCCGCCCACGACGCTCACGCCGTCGGCGATCATGCCGGCGACGGCCTCGGCGTATTCGGGGGCTTGGATATCAAAGACGGTGTTGCCGTCGTCGTCCACATGGGGGAGTCCCGCGTTGGCCTGCACCATAACGGGCTTGTCGGTAACGGTGAGCATACGTGCGGCGAGTCCCCGGAGCTCGGCCGGTCCTTGGCTGCAGTTGATGCCCAAAACGTCGGCGCCGATGGCGTCGAGTGTGATGGCGGCCACCTCGGGACTCGTTCCCAGGAAGGTGCGACCGTCTTCCTCAAAGGTCATGGTGGCAAAGACGGGCAGGTCGGAGTTCTCGCGGCAGGCGAGGACCGCCGCCTTGATCTCGGCAAGGTCAGTCATGGTCTCGATAATAAAGAGGTCCACGCCCGCATCGACGCCGGCACGCACTTCCTCGGCAAAGAGGTTGTAGGCCTCGTCGAAGCTGAGGGTACCCAAGGGGCGAAGCAGCGCGCCGATGGGGCCGATGTCACCGGCGACGTAGCGGGCGCCGGCCTCGCGGGCACAGGCGACGGCCGCGGCAAAGACGTCTGCCACGGTGGCGGCACCGTCGAGCTTGTGGGCGTTGGCGCCAAAGGTGTTGGCGGTGATCACGTCGCAGCCGGCCTCGACATATTGACGTTGGATATCGGTGATAACCTGGGGTTCCTCAAAGTTGAGCAGCTCGGGCAGGGCGCCCGCCTTCATGCCAGCGGCCTGCAACATGGTGCCCATGCCGCCGTCGAACAGCAGGTGTCCCGTGCCATCGATGGCCGCACGCAGGCGATCGTCCTTAATGCGCAGATCGTCGATCGTGCGCGTCTTGTACGTGGCACCGTTGCGACGTGCGGCATCAACAGGTGCCGCCAATGCAGTGCCGTCAGAATCATGAGTGATAAGCGGAGTAAACATCGAGGGCTCCTAATGGCTGGAATAGCAGGTGGTGTGGGCGGCGCGGAAGCGGCAGTGCTCGCGCATGCGGCAGATATTGCAGGTGGGGCGGCTCTGGGCGTCGTGGACTTCGCCTTCGAACAGACCGATCACCGCGGTCACGCTCTTGGTGGGCATGAGTAGGCTGGTGGGTGTGACGGTCAGACCGATGAGCCGCGTGGCGTTGAGCGCATTGACGATCGAGCGCTGGGCCGAGAGCGGGCAGTCGCCGTAGCCGGGACTAAAGCGCCAGTTGCCGGCGAGCCCATGAACGGCGGCGTCCGTCTTGACCTGCTGGTCCATTTGCTCAACGGCGGCTTCCACGTAAGCGGAGCACGCGGCGTCGAGCACGGCGCCCTCCAGGGGATGTTGGGCTCCCGTGGTGCGCAGGCGACGCTCGGCGTCCATGCCGAGGGTGCATGCCATGAGTGCGGCAAAGCGGGCGTCTTTGAGATGTCGATAGATATCGCGACCGCGCAGCTCAACGTTGGTGCCGACCAGGCGAATGCAAGGTTCTCCCTGCTCGTCCACACCCGTGGCATCGACGGCAAACACGCGGCGCACGCCACGGGGCTCAATGTCCAATTCCAGACGCTCGACCACAAGCTCAATACGCTGCGACAGCTCGGGCTCAATCTGCTGGCCGCCGTAACCCAGATACCGCAGCATCTCGGCACGGTCGACACGGGGATGGTACGCAGCATCGATACGGTAGAGCGCCGGCGACGCAAGGTCGGCCGGCACTTCGACAGCGATTGTATCGATGTGCGGTTTTTCCATTACCCCAGGCGCTCCATAATGGTCGCGGCGATCGCAGGACGGTTCATAGTGTACAGGTGCAGGCCGTCAGCGCCGTGCTCCTTGAGGTCGCAAAGCTGGCGGGCTGCATAATCTACACCAGCTGCCTGCAGGCTCTCGGGGTCGTTCTCGTACTTGGCGAGAATCTTGATGACGGGGGAGGGCAGCGACGCGCCGCACATAAAGACCATGCGGCTGATCTGCGACTTGCCCATAAACGGCATGATGCCCGCGGTAATGGGCACGGTGATACCGGCCTTGTCGGCAAGCTCGCGGAAGTGGTAGAAGCACTCATTATCAAAGAAGAGCTGCGTCACAAAGAAGCTTGCGCCGGCGTCCTGCTTTTGCTTGAGGTGTTCGACCGAGAGGTTGAGGTCCTCACAGGCAATGTGGCCCTCGGGGTAGGCTGCGGCGCCCACACAAAAGCCGGCGTCGACGAGCTCGGGGATGAGGTCGCGGGCGTAGGCGTAGTCCGAGGCGGGCTTGTCGTCCTCGGTCGCGCCGGCAGGGAGATCGCCACGCAGGGCCAGAATGTTTTCCACGCCGGCGGTGCGGTACTCATCGATCTTGGCGGCGATATCGGCGTGGGTACGGCCCACACAGGTGAGGTGCGCCACCGAGGGCGTATCGAATTCGCTCGAAATCATATGCGCGATGGGGGCGGTGGTGGCACCGTTGCCCGAACCGCCGGCCGAGCAGGTGACCGAGACAAAGCTCGGCGAAAGCTTGCACAGATTGCCCGCCACCTCGCGAGCCGTGTCGAGGGTGAGCTCGCCCTTGGGCGGGAACATCTCAAACGAAATGGGCGCGGTGCCCTGGGATGCTGCCTGCTTAAAAACCTCGTCGACGCGCATATCGTGCTCCTCTAGATACGTAATAGTGTGATGTGTTGTAAGGATTCTACAGCACCACTGTGTCACGGTGGAGTTTCACTCGCTATTTGGGGATACCAATCAAAGATGTCTTACTATCGGCTTTCCCTATAACAGAGCGGCTAATCTAGGCACGGACTATAAAGACTGGTATCTGATGCAAAATACCAGTTAATAGGCTCCATCCCAAATTGACTACCCTTAAACCATGGGGAGAGGTCTGCTATTTATACAGTTGATTGGCTGTTGAGGGTGGCAACGCCGCCCCGATAGGGTAACCTCATTGATTGGTTTCGCGACAGCAACATAACGGTAATGTCGCGGAAACACGGCGAGTCTAAGCTATGACTCGTTTGTTAGTAATCAACACCGCTTCTCACGCGGTGCCGATACGAAGGGAGTTCCGTATGGCCGAACTTACTGACCGCTTCGGGACCATGGTGTTCTCTGAGGAAGTCATGAAGGACTACCTCCCCAAGGACATTTGGAAGCGCCTTGCTGCAACCCTCGAGGGCGGTGAGCCGCTCGACCTGGATGTGGCCAACGCCGTTGCCCATGCCATGAAGGTCTGGGCCATCTCCAAGGGCGCGACGCACTATGCGCACTGGTTCCAGCCGCTTTCGGGCATTACTTCCGAGAAGCACGACAGCTTCCTGGAGCCCAACCACGACGGCACCGCCATTACCAAGTTTACGGGCAAGAACCTCATCCAGGGCGAGCCCGATGCCTCGAGCTTCCCCAACGGCGGCCTGCGTGCTACCTTCGAGGCCCGTGGCTACACCGCCTGGGATCCCACCAGCCCCGCCTTTATCAAGGACGACGTCCTGTGCATCCCCACAGCTTTCTGCTCCTACACGGGCGAGGCCCTGGACAAGAAGACCCCGCTGCTGCGTTCCATGACCGCGCTCTCGCGTGAGTCCAAGCGCGTTCTGGCGCTGTTTGGCAAGACCCCCAAGAAGGTCGTTCCTTCCGTGGGCGACGAGCAGGAGTACTTCCTGATCAAGAAGGACGCCTACCGCAAGCGCAAGGACCTGGTCATCACCGGCCGCACCCTCTTTGGTGCTGCTCCCTGCAAGGGCCAGGAGCTCGAGGAGCACTATTTTGGCGCTATCCGCCCCACCGTCTCGGCCTACATGAAGGACCTGGACGATGAACTGTGGGCGCTTGGCATTCCCGCCAAGACCAAGCACAACGAGGTTGCTCCCTGCCAGCATGAGCTCGCACCGGTCTATGGCGAGGTCAACGAGGCCATCGACCAGAATCTGGTCATGATGGAGAAGATGAAGCTCATCGCCTCCCGCCACGACTTGGTCTGCCTGCTGCACGAGAAGCCCTTCGAGGGCATTAACGGTTCGGGCAAGCACAACAACTGGTCGCTTGGCACCGAGTCCGAGAATCTGCTCGATCCGGGCGACACCCCGCTCGACAACCTGCAGTTCATCGTCTTCCTCACCGCGGTGATCGAGGCCGTCGATAACTATCAGGAGCTCCTGCGTGCCTCTGTTGCCTCGGCCGGCAACGACCATCGTCTGGGCGCCAATGAGGCTCCTCCGGCGATTATGTCCATCTTCCTGGGCGACCAGCTTACCGAGGTCGTCGAGAAGATCATCGATGGCAAGGCTTCCGTCCATGCCACGCGCGGCGT
>DBEXKF010000307.1:0-4396 GCA_048175045.1 Collinsella sp. | reverse complement strand
CCCCCGGGGCCCCCCCCCTGCCCCGCCGGGACACGTACCCCCAATTAACTGTTCTTCATGACAATCGAATCCACGACATCGGCCACATTCTCACAGCAGTCAGCGCAGTACTCCAGGAAGGCGTAAACGTCACGCCAGGCGATGACCTCGAGCGGGTCCTTGCCGTTGACGTGCAGGTTGCGCATGGCGTTGATGTAGAGCTCGTCGGCCTCGGACTCGATCGTGTTGATCTGGATGACGAGTTCGCGCAGGGTCTTGGACTTGCGGTAGTTGGGAAGCTCGACCATCAGGTCCTTCATGGCGCGGCAGGCATCGGTCACCTTGTGGGCGATCACGATGGCATCGGGATGGATGCTCTGGATGTTGGTGAAGTAGACGCGCTGCACGACGCCCTCGATACGGTCGAGCACGGTGTCGAGCGAGCAGCTCATCAGGTCCAGGTCCTCGCGCTCAAGCGGGGTGATAAAGGCCGTGAGCAGGGCATCCTCGAGCTCATGGTGCTTCTTGTCGGCCGCATGCTCAATCGCATGCATCTCCTCGAGCATGTCGTGGATCTGCGCGGGATCAAAGTTTTCGAAAATCTTGATGAGCAACTCTGCGGCCTGGACAGCAAGGTCGGCGCAGGCGACGTAGTTGTCAAAGTAGAACGAATCGGGTTTCTTTGCCATGAGTGGGTCCTTTCGAGGCGAAGACGGGTGGGCGAAGTATTACGGTCCGGATGGACGCTCGGTTTGACTAGATGAACATCATGAACAGCTTGGCCATGACAAAGCTGATGAGTCCGCAGGCGGGGAAGGTAAAGAGCCAGGTGAACATCATGTCCTTGACCACGCCAAAGTTGATGGCCGAAAGGCGCTTGACGGCGCCGACGCCCATGATGGCGCAGGTCTTGATGTGGGTGGAGGACACAGGGATACCGGTAAGGGTGGCAAGCAGCAGATTCGCGGCGCCTGCGAGGTCGGCGGAGAAGCCCTGATACTTCTCGAGCTTGACCATGCTCTGGCCGACGGACTTGATGATGCGCTCGCCGCCCACGCTGGTGCCGATGCCCATGGTGGCCGAGCACAGCAGCATGATCCAGATGGGGATGCCGGCATCGCCGACGCTCGTCTGGCCGTTGGCGAAGGCCACGCCTAAAAAGAGCACGCCGATGAACTTCTGTCCATCCTGCGCGCCGTGCATAAAGCTCATGGCCGCAGCACTCGCGATCTGAGCGTATTTAAAGAAGACATTGGCACGTCGCCTATTGGCGGCGGCAAACAGAATCGAGACGAGTTTGCACAGGATCCAGCCCATGACAAAACCCAGACCGATGGAGAGCGCCAGGCCGTAGATGACCTTCATCCACTCGTGGACGTTGACGCTGTTCGCGCCGCCGAGGGCGATAGCGGCACCGGTCAGGCCGGCGATAAGACTGTGGCTTTGCGAGGTGGGGATACCAAAACGCGATGCCGTGGCACCGTAGACGACAATGGAGAACAGAGCCGCGCAGAGGCACGCAAGCGCCATGGTGCTGTTTCCGCCAAAGTCGACGATATGTGAGATGGTGTTGGCGACGCTCGCGTTAAAGTGCGTCATGATGAGCACGCCCAAGAAGTTGAATGCGGCGCTCATGAGAATGGCGGCGCGGGCGGGCATGCAACGCGTAGTGACGCAGGTCGCGATGGCGTTGGGCGCGTCGGTCCATCCGTTGACGAAGATGGCGCCGAGCGCGAGAATCACGGTGACGGCAAGGACTGGGTTCGACACAATTTGGCCGAGGAAGGTTGAGAACGTTACGTCCATATATGGGCTTTCTCGAAGTTTGCAGACACGTTACAAAAACATGATAAATCGTATCACCTCCTGTGGGTTTCTTTACCGAGTTCTGATGGGAGAAGTGAATTTTTTGGCACTAAAATTGAATATTAGCCCTGTTGACCGCGGGTATTCTTTTTGCTAACACGCCATGAGGACACGCGTGCGCGCCCCAACACCCCAAAACCACAGTCTGTTCGCTTTACAACATACAAACATGCGTTCGATAATAGAGGGCATGGAATATCGACAGACAGACGGCAAAACTCGGCGCGTGCACAAGCAGTATGTGGACGTCGTGGCTCGCATCCTCGCGGGCGGACAGGTCGTGCCGGTCACCGTCTGCTGGGTCGACGGCCGTTGTTTTACGATCGACGAAATTATCTCGACCATTGGGTTTGGCCTGATGGTCCACGGCATCCGTACGGCAACATATAAGGTGCGTTTTGGCAGGCACGCGACCGAGTTGTATCTGGAGGACCAGACGCGCGAGCGGGCGGACGGCTCGCAGGCGCACGTGATGCGTTGGTGGGTCTGGGCCTTTGATCGTACGCTTGAGGGCGAGCGCCGTAGGTAAGGACGTACAGCATTCGGGTACAATGGCAGAAATCTTGTCACCTACGGCGCTGTTGTGCGCTTTTGAAAGGACGAAGTATGAACGATATCCAGGGCTATCAGAACGGCCCCATCGAGACCGGCGCAAGTCGCGCCAAGGAGATGTCGCCGCGCGCGTACAATCTTGCCATGTCTGCCCTCATCTTCTTGGGCTTTTGCGCCATGGGCGCCGGTGCTTACTTTACGAGCACCATGGCGTTTGCCCGCATGATGATGAGCGGCGCCGCCCTGCCACTGGTCTTTGGCTCGTTTATCCTGACTATTGTCGGTATCGTCATGATGTCGGCTGCTGCGGGCAAGCAGTCCGTGGGCCTGTCGCTCGTGGGTTACGTGATCTTTGCGAGCACCTTTGGCCTGACCGCGTCGTTTGGCCTTGCCAACTATGACCTGCCCACTATCAACACCGCCTTTATCGCCACGGCCGCCATCACCTTTGTCTTTGGTGCGCTGGGCGTGACCTTCCCCAAGTTTTTCCAGCGCGTATATGGCATCGGTTTTGGCATTCTGCTCGCCACGATTCTGGTTGAGATCGTGCTGATGTTCATGGGTGTCTCGCAGACCATCACCGACCTGATCGTGATCGTGGTGTTCGCCGGCTTTATTGGCTACGACACCTATGTTGCCACGACGGTGCCGCCCACGCTGCCCAATGCGGTGCTCATGGCGTCTAACCTGTTCGTGGACATTATCAACGTGTTCCTGCGCATTCTGAACATCCTCGGCCGTCGCGATTAAAGCGCGGCATTGCGACGCTTCCTGCCGGACACGGTAAAACGATACGAAAGGCGGTCCTTCGGGGCCGTCTTTTTTGTGCGCGGCGGGGTATCATGGATGGGAAAAAGCCGATAGCGGCAGCGACAGGAAAGGTGGCCACGTATGGCAGATGTCGACAACAGGAACCGTAACCGCAGGTCTAACCGGGCGGGTCAGCCCAATCCCAAGCGCGAGGCGCGTGCCAAGGCCGCCGAGCGCCATGTGGCGGCTGTGTCCGAGGCCTGCGCCAAGGACATCGAGCGTTCGCTTACCGGCGTGTGCGAGTTCGATGGTATGCCTGCCGGTTTTGTCGCGGCGATGAAGGCCAAGGCCCAAGCGGCTGCGGCTGCTGAGGAGCAGGCTGCCGAGGACGTCGAGGCTGCTGAGGCTGTCGAGGTTGAGGCCGCTGAGGTGGAGACTGCGGTCGAGCCTGAGGTGGCGCTCGGTTCCACCGAGTTGGCCGACGAGGCTGAGTCCGCGCCCGCGGAGGAGGCTGCTCCGGTCCTGCCCGAGGTCACCGTGCTTGATGCCTCCGCCACGCAAGCAATCCTCGATAACGGCCGCGGCTATGCGCAGTTCTGCGATATGGCCGTGCTTGCCTTTGCCTCGTTTACCAATCCGGGCGGCGGCTATATCCAGGGCTACCTGGGCCAGGAGGCGACGCTCTGCGCCGATTCGTACCTGTACAACGTGCTCGACAGGCAGCGCAAGTGGTACGGCGAGAACCGTCGCCGCAACATCAACTGCGAGCTGTACCGCAACCGTGCGCTGGTGGTGCCCGCGGTGCGCTTCGATCGCAACTATGTGCATGCGTATGCCGACGTGATCGTGGCCGCCGCGCCCAACGTCAAGCGTGCTCGCCAGGAGTACCGCGTGAGCGACGATGCCTTGCTTGACGCCCTGCGCGACCGTATCCGCTTTGTCCTTGCCATCTGCGATGAGCTGGGTCGTGAGAAGCTCGTGCTGGGTGCTTGGGGCTGCGACAATAACGGCTTTGATGCCGAGGCCGTAGCCGAGCTCTTCCGTAAGGAGCTCGCGTCGGGCGACTTCAAGGTCAAGCAGGTGTTCTTTGCTGTGCCTTCTACGCGCTGGGATGAGGACTTCGCCAAGTTTGAGCACGTGTTGGCAAGCTTCCCCGAGCGCAACGAGGAGTCCTATGCCCAGGCTGCCGCCCGTGCTGCAGCCGCTCGTGCCGTCGAGCAGGCCCAGGCTGCTGCCGAGGATGATGAGG
>DBEXKF010000306.1:0-6698 GCA_048175045.1 Collinsella sp. | reverse complement strand
AATCGAGGCGCTGCGTCATGTTCGGCGCAGTGCAGCTTTTTGGCAAACTGAAGCATGAGTACGTCGAGCCCATAACCTGTGGCGCGCATCGCCAATCCCAGCGCAGCCGTGGTTTTGCCCTTGCCGTCTCCCGTATAGATTTGAACCTTGCCGACCTCCAGTGATGCCATCTCTGTCCTTTCGTGCCCGGCGTAGGTTTATCGTCGCTCGGGTTGGGTATTCTAGAAACCATTATCAACCCCAGTAGATGGAGTTCAAGCAGATGGAGATGGATGACAACAAACGTAGACGGAATATGATCCTCTACGTGCTCATCGCCTTCGTCGTCTACCTCGTGCTCTCGACCGTTCTGTTCCCCAACATCGGTCACACGCAGCAGATTACGAAGACCGATTACTCGACGTTTGTCAAAGCGCTCGATAAGAAGAGTGTCGACAAGGTCGAGTACAACACGGACGATTACTCGATTTATTACACCAAGAAGGGCGAGGACGAGAACATCGCCTATAAGACGACCGGTGTGCCGAACGATGCGGGCTTTACCGATCGCGTGCTTGAGTCTGGCGCTTCGCTGGAGTCGGTCGTTCCCGATAAAAACTCGGGTTTGATGACCTACTACCTGCTTACGCTTATCCTCCCCATGGCGATTTTCTTCCTCATCGGTTGGTGGCTCAACCGCCGCATGAAGAAGGCTATGGGCGATGACGGCCCGTCGATGAACTTTGGCGGCGGCGGTTTTGGCGGCGGCGGACTGGGTAAGTCCGGCGCGCGCGTGATCGCCTCCAAGGACGTGGGCGTGACCTTTAAGGACGTCGCCGGCCAGGAAGAGGCCAAGGAGTCTCTCAAGGAGGTCGTCGACTTTCTGGAGAAGCCGCAGCGCTACGAGGAGATTGGCGCCAAGCTGCCGCGCGGTGCTCTCCTTGTTGGCCCTCCGGGTACCGGTAAGACCCTGCTTGCCAAGGCTGTTGCCGGCGAGGCCGGTGTTCCGTTCTTTAGCATTTCGGGCTCTGAGTTCGTTGAGATGTTTGTTGGTCGCGGCGCTGCTAAGGTTCGTGACCTGTTTAAGCAGGCCAAGGAAAAGGCCCCGTGCATCGTTTTTATCGATGAGATCGATACCATCGGCAAAAAGCGTGATGGCGGCGGCTTTAGCGGCAACGACGAGCGCGAGCAGACGCTCAATCAGTTGCTGACCGAGATGGACGGCTTCGATAACCACAAGGGCATCGTCGTCCTTGCTGCCACCAACCGCCCCGACAGCCTTGACCCGGCTCTGTTGCGTCCCGGTCGCTTTGACCGCCGCATTCCCGTCGAGCTGCCCGATTTGACCGGTCGCAAGAATATCCTTGAGCTGCACGCCAAGAGCGTGAAGACCCAGCCGCCGATCGATCTGACCGCGATTGCCCGCGCCACGCCTGGTGCCTCGGGCGCCGATTTGGCCAATATCATTAACGAGGGCGCCCTGCGCGCCGTTCGCGAAGGTCGCAAGCGTGCAACCCAGGACGACTTCGAGGAGTCGGTGGAGGTCGTCATTGCCGGCCAACAGCGTAAGTCCACGGTGCTTTCCGACCACGAGAAGCAGGTCGTTTCCTACCATGAGATCGGCCATGCCATTGTTGCCGCCCGCCAGAAGGGCTCTGCGCCGGTCACGAAGATCACCATCGTTCCGCGCACGAGCGGTGCCCTGGGCTACACCATGCAGGTCGAGGAGGACGAGCGCTTCCTGACCACGCGCCAGGAGGTCCTGGATAAGCTCGCCGTCTACTGCGGTGGTCGAGCGGCCGAGGAGCTCATCTTTGGCGAGATGACGACCGGTGCCGCCAACGATATCGAGCAGGCCACCAAGCTCGCCCGCAACATGGTGACGCGCTTTGGTATGTCCGACGAGTTTGGCATGATGGCGCTCGGTACCGTCCAGAATGCGTACCTCAACCAGGATACGTCGCTCACCTGCGCCCCCGGTACGGCCGAGCGTGTGGACGCAATTGTCGCCAAGTTGATTGAGGATGCGCACGACCGCGCCCTGCAGATCCTCAAGGAAAACAAGTTCAAGCTCCACGAGCTGGCTCGTTATCTGTACAAGAAGGAGACGATCACGGGCGAGGAGTTCATGAATCTCCTCACGCGTGAGAACCCGCTGATGCCCAAGCAGCAGTAACGCCGCGGCCGAGCCAGTAAACGCCGACGCCCCATTTGAGCAGCTTTCTCAAATGGG
This sequence comes from Collinsella sp., assembly GCA_048175045.1. Lineage (GTDB taxonomy): Bacteria > Actinomycetota > Coriobacteriia > Coriobacteriales > Coriobacteriaceae > Collinsella. Next base: position 4,486 of record DBEXKF010000306.1, on the reverse strand, counting down.
GCGTTTTGCTTGAGAGGGATGGAAATGAAGATCGTGGTGAGCGCCTGCTTGATGGGCGAGAGCTGCAAGTATAACGGGCTCGATAACTACCACCGCGCGTTGGTCGAGGCTTGCGAGCGCACGGGGACCGAGGTCCTCCTCGTGTGCCCCGAGGTCTTTGGCGGCCTGCCCACGCCGCGCAAGCCGTCCGAGATTGTGAACGGCGAGGTTCGTACCTGCGAGGGCATCTCGGTTGATCGCGAATTTCGCCTGGGTGCCCAACGTGCGCTCGATATGTGCGAGCAGGCGGGCGGGCCGGAAGAGATCGCCGCGTGCATCCTGCAGGACCGTAGTCCCTCGTGCGGCGCGGGTCGCATCTACGACGGTACCTTTAGCGGTACGCTCACCGCGGGCAACGGCGTCTTCGTTGATCTGTTGCTGCGTCACGGCTATCGCGTTATACCAGCTTGCGAGTTCGACCCCAGCATGCTGGAGCAATAAAAAACCACCACAAGGGCACTGCTCCCTTGTGGTGGTTTTGGGCTAGGCCTAGAGCGTGTGGCCGTAGGCGTTGGCAGCCTTGATGGCGGCGGCGAACTTTTCGTCGGTGAAGGGCTCCGGGTTGCCTTGCTTCCACTCGTTGGTGGCGTGTGCGTATTCGCACAGGGCAGGGATGTCGGCCTCGGAAAGTCCGACCTGCTCAAGCGTTACGGGCAGGCCCATCTGCTTGTTAAAGGCGGCGTAGCGTTCAAGGCTCTCGGTATCGCCCGTATAGGCAAACAGCACGAGCACGCCCAGGCTCACGACCTCACCGTGCAGATAGGTTCCCTCGCGCGGAATGCTGCACGTCGCATTGTAGAACGCGTGCGCCACGCTCGAGTTGTAGTAGTAATCGTTTTGGTTGGTCAGGTTCGAGACATAGCCCGTGTTGACCACGATGTCGAGCGCGATCTGCTTGACGGCCTCGCTCGACAGATTCCGGCGCACGTCCTCAAGACCCTGGACGCCATAAGTAAACAGCGGCTCGGAGCAGGTGTGGGCGAGTGCCAGGCCAAGACCGGCGGTATGCTCCAAATTACCGGCGCTCGTGGCGTATTCGACCTCGGGCTGCTTGGACAGGGCATCGCCCACGCCGGCCCAGAAGTACTCCGCCGGAGCTTCGGCGATAATCTTGGGGTTGATGAAGATATGCGCAGGTCGGTTGGGGTACGAATATCCCTCGAGCGAGCCGTCGTCGTTGTACACGACGGCAATGGCGGTCGCGGCCGAGCAGTTGGAACAGATCGTCGGGACGGTGAAGACGATCTTCTTGAGCTCGATGGCTGCGGTCTTCACGGTGTCGAGTGCCTTGCCGCCGCCACAGGCGATAAGCACGTCTGCCTGCTGGCAAGCGGGGGAGTTCACGACCTTGGCGATATTGGCGCGCGTGCTGTTGGTGCCGTAGACGCGCGTCTCCAGAATCTCGACGTCGGTGCCTGCCAGCGCAGCCTCGATGCCCGGCAGCGCCGCAGCCAGGGCTCGCTTGCCGCCGATGATGGCGACCTTGGTCGCTCCGTACTCTGCCAGCGCGGCGGGCAACTCGGTAAAACAATCCTCGCCAACGGTGTAGTCGCTCATTCCAATCGTGCGCATAGCAACCTTCTTTCGTTCGATAAAGTGCTTTCAGGTATTTTGCTCCAAGAGAAGGTCCACAGCCGCGAGAAATTTCGAACGTATAAAACCAGTGTTGAGGGTTTTTCGCCGGCGCTGAACGTGCTAGCATACTCCGCATAAGCGTTGATGGGGACGAGTAGTCGGCCGTCCGCATGCTACAGAGAGCGGGGAGCGCTGAGAACCCGTGCATGCGACCGATGAAAATCACCCCGGAGCTGCGGTCCCAACGGACGTGCCGCGCAGGTTCGTCTTAGTAGACATCGCCGAGATGGTCGTCGATACAGACCAGCCGAGTAACGGATGCGAGCGCGCGGCGACGCGAGCGAGGGCATCTAAGCTGGGTGGTTAAGCGAAGAGCTTTTACGGACAGACTGTCCGTTTTGTGGCGCTTCGTCCCAGCTTGTAGGGACGGGCGCTTTTTTGGTGCCCAGAGGGCGTGCGCGCCCATGACAAGAAAGGGGTACCGTGGCAAACGAGTACAAGCAGACGATGAATCTGCCCAAAACCGGATTTCCCATGCGTGCCGGTCTTTCCAAGTCCGAGCCAAAGCGACTCAAGGACTGGCAGGACAACAAGGTCTACGAGCAAGTTCTAAAGAAGAACGAGGGTCACAAGAAGTTCGTGCTGCACGACGGCCCTCCGTACGCCAACGGCCCGATCCACATCGGCCACGCCATGAACAAGATCTCCAAGGACATGATCAACCGTTACTGGATGATGCAGGGCTATGAGGTTCCCTATGTTCCCGGTTGGGACTGCCACGGTCAGCCGATCGAACATAAGGTCGAGGAGAAGCTCGGCACCGAGAAGTTCAACCAGACCTCCACGGCTAAGATCCGCGAGCTTTGCAACAAGTTCGCTGTCGAGAACATCGAGCTCCAGAAGGCTGGCTTCCGTCGCCTTGGCGTGCTTGGCGACTGGGACAACCCGTATCTGACGCTCTATCACCAGCATGACGCCGCCGACATTGAGGTCTTCAAGGCCATGTTCGACAAGGGCATGATCTATCGCGGTCATAAGCCCGTCCACTGGTGCAAGCACTGCCACACCGCACTCGCCGAGGCCGAGATTGAGTACTCCGACGAGACGAGCCCGTCCATTTTCGTGCGCTTCGAGATGACCTCCAAGCCCGCCGGCCTCGAGAACTTCGACGGCCCGGTTGACTTCATCATCTGGACGACCACGCCGTGGACCATCCCCTCCGACCAGGCAGTTTCCCTCAAGCCCGGCGCCGCCTACGTCGCCGTTGAGCACGACGGCCGCGCCGAGGTCATGCTCGAGGACCTGGCTCCCAAGTGCTGCGAGGAGTTTGGCTGGGAGTACACCCCGGTCATGGTCGACGGTAAGCCCTACGTGGTTCCCGCCGAGACCTTCCATCATATCCACTACAAGCAGCCGATCTTTGACGGTGTCGAGGGCGTGGCGCTGCTGGCCGATTACGTCGGTGTCGATGACGGTACCGGTATCGTCCACAACTCGCCCGGCCACGGCGTCGACGACTACTTTGCCTGCCTCAAGGAGGGCATCACCGACATCTGCATGCCGGTCGATGACGACGGCAAGTTCTACACCGGCGAGGAGTTTGGTACCGGTGGCCCCTTCAGCGGAATGGATACCGACGAGGCCAACCCGCACATCATCGAGTTCCTGCGCGAGCGCGGTACCCTGGTCCTCGAGAAAAAGATCACGCACAGCTATCCGCACTGCTGGCGCTGCAAGCACCCGGTGCTCTTCCGTGCTACCGACCAGTGGTTTGTCTCGATGGACAAGACCGGCTTGCGCGAGCAGGCTGGCAAGGAGGTCCGCGAGAACGTCAAGTGGTATCCGGCCCACGCGGCCAACCGCATCGGCGCCATGGTCGAGCAGCGTCCCGACTGGTGCATCAGCCGTCAGCGCAACTGGGGCGTGCCTATCCCGAGCTACACCTGCGCCGACTGCGGCGAGAAGGTCATGAACGACGCCACGCTCGACGCTGTCATCAAGCTCTTCCACGAGAAGGGCTCCGACGCCTGGTTCACCGATGCTCCCGAGAGCTACCTGGGCGAGGCCTGCGTCTGCCCCAAGTGCGGCGGCCATCACCTCAAGGCCGATAAGGACATCCTCGACGTGTGGTGGGACTCCGGTGTGTCTTGGAAGGCCGTCTGCGAGTACCGCCCCGAGCTTGAGTACCCGGCGGATGTGTACCTCGAGGGCTCCGACCAGCATCGCGGTTGGTTCCAGAGCTCGCTGCTCACCTCGGTGGGTGCCAACGGCCACGCTCCGTACAAGGCGGTCGTCTCGCAGGGCTTCACGCTCGATGGCCAGGGCCGCAAGATGTCCAAGTCGCTCGGCAACGTCATCGACCCCAACAAGGTCTGCGACGAGATGGGCGCTGACATCATCCGTCTCTGGGTTGCCTCCGTCGACACCAGCTCCGACGTCTCCATCGACCATGAGATTCTCGCTCGTACGTCCGATGCCTATCGTCGTTTCCGCAACACGCTGCGCTTCTTGCTCTCCGAGCTCGAGGGTCAGTTTGAGCCCGAGACCGACGGCGTCGCCTTTGCCGACCTGCTGCCGCTCGACAAGCTCATGGTTGCCCGTCTGACCCAGGTCCAGGCCGAGGTCGACGACGCCTACGCCAGCTATGAGTTCCCGCGCGCCTACCGTGCGCTCTATGACTTCGTGGTTACCGAGCTTTCCAACGTGTATCTCGACGCCCTGAAGGATCGTCTGTACTGCGACAAGCCCGGCTCGCTCGAGCGCCGCAGTGCCCAGACCGTGCTGGCCGAGCTCTTCTCGATGCTCATGCGCGACCTGCAGCCGATCCTGTCCTATACCGTCGACGAGGCCATGGCATATGCGCCCGCCGGCT
>DBEXKF010000305.1:0-4443 GCA_048175045.1 Collinsella sp. | reverse complement strand
CCGCAACGCGACATCGACCGAGCCCAATATGGAGCCTCGGCGGGACATCCAGCGCTCGGGGCGGCCCCCTACAAACTTGTTGCCCATCTTCCCAACGGCCGCAGCGTGTTCTCGTTTTGCATGTGCCCCGGCGGACAGGTTGTTGCCGCCTCTTCAGAACCGTGCCATCTGTGCGTCAACGGGGCCAGTCTCAATGCCCGCGACGGACGCAACGCAAATGCCGCCCTGCTCGTTAACGTCACGCCTGAGGACCTTCCCAACGATGACCCGCTCGCCGGCATCGAGCTCCAGCGTGCCTGCGAGGCGGCCGCCTATCGCCTGGGCGGTTCCAACTGGAACGCACCGGCACAGCTCGTCGGAGATTTCCTCGCAGGACGCGCCAGCAAGGCACCCGGAAAGGTAAAGCCCACCTATCCGCTCGGTGTGACCTGGACGGCAATTGACGAAGCCCTACCGCAGCATATCGTCGAGTCGCTCCGCCTGGGACTTCCCCTACTCGGAAAAAAGCTACGAGGCTACGACCGTCCCGATGCCGTTCTTACCGGCGTGGAGACTCGTTCGAGCTCACCTGTCACTGTCATCCGAGACCGAACGTGCCATGCCGTGTCGACCCCGGGCCTCTACCCTTGTGGCGAGGGAGCTGGATATGCCGGCGGCATCATGAGCGCGGCCACCGACGGCATCCGTTGTGCCGAAGCTCTGATCGCGGACCTCTAACGCACGAATTTCTGCGCGCAAAAGACACAGGCCCCGAGCTCCACAGGGAACTCGGGGCCTGTTCGCTATTTCTTAAACCGTGTACCCTGGCGTTTTCTGCCCGATGCGAACGTGGAACCCTTGCGGGCCTGCGAACGTAAGCGCTCGATCGTCTCGTCCTCAGACGCGCCCTCGAGCATCGCCCGAATCTGAACGACGGCATCGCGCAGGCGCGCCGCCTCCTCAAAGTCCATGGTGGCAGAAGCGTTGCGCATATCCTCTTCCATGGTTTCGACGATCCGCACAAGCTCGTCATGCGGCAGTTCTTCCAACTGCTCCGCAAGTGTCTGCTCGGGCGCCACCGTTTCCGGCACGCCGCCCTCGCCCGACTCATCGGGCGTATAGAATGCGCCATGACCAAGAGAGTCGCCCTTCGAGCGCCCCTTGGAACCCACAGTTTTTTCGGCCTCGGCAATAAAACTTGAGATGTCGTTGATGGCCTTGCGCACTGTCTTGGGCACAATGCCATGCTCTTCGTTATATGCCATCTGAATCTCGCGACGGCGCTGCGTCTCCTCGATGGCCTCTTTCATCGAATCGGTCACAACGTCCGCATACATGATGACTTCGCCATCGGCGTTACGGGCCGCGCGGCCAATCGTCTGAATCAGCGAACGGCGGTTGCGCAAGAATCCTTCCTTATCGGCATCGAGAATTGCCACCAGTGAGACCTCGGGAAGATCCAAGCCCTCGCGAAGCAGGTTGATGCCAACGAGAACATCGATCTTGCCCTCGCGCAGCGTTCGCAGGATCTCGACACGGTCCATTGTCGCCGTATCAGAATGCATGTAATTGACCTTAATGCCCGCATCAAGCAGATGGTCGGTCAGGTCCTCGGCCATGCGCTTGGTCAACGTGGTCACCAGCACGCGCTCCTTGCGGGCAACGCGCTCGCGAATCTCGTCCTCAAGATCGTCAATCTGACCGCGAACCGGACGCACATCGATCTTGGGATCGAGCAGACCGGTCGGACGAATAATCTGCTCAACGTCGTTCTGGCTAACCCGCAGCTCATAGTCGCCCGGTGTTGCCGAAACGTAGATGAACTGGGGTATCCTTGCCTCAAACTCATCGAAACGAAGCGGGCGGTTATCGAGCGCCGAGGGCAGGCGAAAACCGTGTTCCACCAGCGTCACCTTACGCGAGCGGTCACCTTCGTGCATGCCGCGAATCTGCGGCACCGTCACATGGCTCTCATCGATGATGCAGAGCATATCCTTGGGAAAGTAATCGATTAGGGTAAACGGCGGCTCACCCGGCTTGCGACCGTCCAGATGACGCGAGTAGTTCTCGATGCCGTTGCAAAAGCCCATCGTCTCGAGCATCTCAAGATCATAATCGGTGCGCTGCTGCAGACGCTGCGCCTCGAGCAACTTGTCGGTCGCCTTGAGCTCCGCCACGCGCTTCTCGCACTCTTCGCTGATCGATTTCAGAGCCGCCTTGACCTTCGGCTTCTCGGTCACATAGTGTGATGCCGGCCATACGGGGATGGCCTCGTACTCACGAAGCATCTCACCGGTGACCTCATCGATCTCGGCAATCAGCTCGACCTCGTCGCCAAAGAACTCAAACCGCAACGGATGCTCAGCATAAGGCGGATACACGTCGACAACATCGCCGCGCACGCGGAACGTGCCACGCGCCAGGTCATAGTCATTGCGATCATATTGAATGTCGATAAGCGCATGGATAAAGTCATCGCGCTCGAGCGGCACCTTCTTGTCGACGTTTGGAGCCAGACCCGCATAGTCCTCAGGAGAGCCAATGCCATAGATACACGAGACCGATGCGACAACGATCACATCGCGTCGAGAGAGCAGCGATGCGGTCGCCTGATGTCGCAGCATCTCAACCTCTTCGTTAATCGAGGAGTCTTTCTCGATATATGTATCGCTTTGCGGCACATACGCCTCGGGCTGATAGTAGTCGTAATACGAGACAAAGTAGACCACAGCGTTATTGGGAAAGAACTCTTTGAGCTCGCTCGCAAGCTGAGCAGCGAGCGTTTTATTCGGAGCCATGACCAGCGTCGGCTTTCCCAGGGCCTCAATAGTCTTTGCCATCGTGAAGGTCTTGCCCGAACCAGTCACGCCCAGCAAAACCTGATAGCGGTCTCCGTCCCTCACGCCCTGCACAAGCGACTCAATGGCTTTAGGCTGGGAACCGGCAGGCTCATAGGGAGAAACGACCTTAAACGGCACGTCAGAGCCTTCAACGCCAAAGCGCTTAAGTTCACCACCAACGCGTTCTACTTCAAATTCCGCCATGGATACTCCTAACTCATATATCTGCAGTATACGCAGGCGGCAGGCATAGTCCTATACGAACCGATCGGGATAGAGGGTCTTGTAGCGAGCCCAGGCATTATTGACACGAATCAGATACGCCTGCGTCTCGGGAAAGGTAATTGCATTATGAAGCGACGTACTCTGCTGCGCCCATCCGTCGACATTGCCCATGCCGGCGTTATAGGCGGCGATGGCACTATCCGTCGACCCGTTGAAATAGGCGAGAAGATACGAGAGGTATGCGCAGCCAAACTCGATATTCGTAGCCGGATCGTTAAGATTGTCGGCCGAATACTCCCCTCCGTCGACAAGGCCCTTGGCAATCATATCCTGGGCAGTCGCGGGCATCAGCTGCATCAATCCCTGAGCACCCTGATTCGACTCGGCCTCGGGATCCCAATTCGATTCCGACTTAATGACAGCGCACACCAGACACGGATCCAGATTATGCGAAATACTGGATTGCTTTACATACGCCTCGTAGTCAATCGGATACAGCGGCTTAAAGAAAGCGGCAGGGGCACACGAGTAGACGAGCGAAATAAGGCCGAAGACGAACACAACGGCAAGTGGCGCCACGCGATACCACGTAAAGAAACGTGCCTTAGGCATCGGCCTCCTCCTTATCCGGAGTATCTATAAACCCGTGGCATGCAAGCCATGAGTCAAGCTGCTCAAAGAGCGAATTATCGCCTGCGGCATTATCAATCACCGTTGTAGCGAGATTGCACAGCGCAGACTCATCGGGCTGGCAAGCAGAACGAGCATCGAAATCGGATGGCTCCATGCCACGTTGAATAGCGCGCTCGCGACGAACTGACAAAGGGGCGCTGATGACCAGAATTTCATCAGCCAAGCCAAATGCGTCCTCAAAACCAGTCGGAGCAGAAACCTCGACCACCGCAAAGGGATAACGGGGAGATGAAACCGTACAACAAACCGGATCGAGAATCCTAAGCGAAAGCTGTTCAATCAGAACGGGATGCACGATGCCATTGAGCCGTGCGACCGAATCAGGAGAAGCGAAAGCTCGAGAAGCGAGGATGCTGCGGCGAATGCCGCCTTCCTCATCCAAAATGTCCCAACCGAATTCATCCGCGAGAGTATTGACGATATCAGAACCCGGCACATACAGAGATTTTGCAAGCTCATCCAGATCGATAAGCATAGCGCCACGAGATTCGAAATAGCGGCAGGCCGTCGACTTACCCGAAGCAATATTGCCCAAGACAAATACGGTAAACATCAAGCCCTCCCTAACGCCAATGCGAGTAATTATCGCTCAAATACACTAGAAGGACTCAAAATACAGCCAAAGAGTAAGAGCGCATACGGGGGAGGTAGGTCCCAAAGCACAACGTGTATACAACGCAAAAAGGGGGAGGCCGCGAGGCCTCCC
>DBEXKF010000304.1:0-8025 GCA_048175045.1 Collinsella sp. | reverse complement strand
TTTGAGCTTTCGGGCGGTCAGCAACGGCGTGTGGCATTCGCCGGCGTGCTCGCCATGGAGCCCGAAGTCCTGGTGCTCGATGAACCCATGGCGGGGCTCGATCCGGCTGCCCGCAGGGATTTCCTAGGGCTCATCGATCGGCTCCATCGCGAGGGCCTGACCGTTGTCATGGTTTCGCACAGCATGGATGACCTGGCCAATTGCTGCGACCGCATCGTCGTAATGAACGAAGGCGCGGTGTTTGCCGAGGGAACCCCCGCGCAGGTGTTTGCGCATGCCGATGAGCTCAAGTCGATCGGCTTGGGCGTTCCCGCCGCCCAGCGTATGGCGCTGGCGCTTACGGAGGTGGGCGTGCCGCTGCGTCGCGGCGGGCTCTATACGGTTGAGTTGTTGGCCGACGAGTTGGCAAATTTGCTGATCGGTCGCTCAGACGGTTCTTCTAACGTCTCGGACATTGCTAAATCCAAGACGGTCGCGCGAGAGGAGGGCTGCTGATGGAGGCGTTTTCGTTTGGCAGCTACTAACCCGGCGATAGTGCAATCCACCGCCTGGACCCGCGAACCAAGTTGCTCTTGGGCTTTGTGTTTCTGATCACGACGCTCACGGTCAGTGGCTTCCGCGGACTGGCCCCGGTCGCAATTTTCGTTGTGCTGACCTATGCCGTGTCTCGGGTGCCGGTTCGTCGCGTTCTGTCGTCGATGGCGCCGCTGCTGGCAATCGTCGTCGTGGTCGCGGTGCTCAACTTGTTTACCGATCAGAGTGGGCGCATCCTGTGGCAGCTCGGCTTTCTGCAGATAAGCGAGGGCTCACTGCGTTCTGCCGCCTTTATGGCGTGCCGCCTGACGTTGATGATGGCCGGTATGAGCGCCATTACACTCACCACGCCGACGCTCGACCTCACCGCGGGCTTTGAGCGCCTGCTCGCGCCGTTTGCGCGTGTGGGACTTCCTGCGCACGAGCTCGGCATGATCATGGGTATCGCGTTGCGCTTTATGCCGCAGTTCGCCACCGAGATGAAGCAGACGGCGGACGCGCAGGCAAGCCGCGGCGCGCGCGTGACGTGCGGTCCGCTCGGCGGCGTGCGTATGCTCGGCAGTGTGGCGACTCCGCTGTTCACGGGCGTGTTCCGTCATGCCGAGACGCTTTCGGCCGCCATGGATGCCCGTTGCTATCATGGCGAGCAGGGCCGCACACGTTTGCATGCGCTTGCATTTGGCCGCAGCGATGCGTTGGCGGCGGTGGTGACGGCGTTGCTGCTCATCTGCGTCATCGTCATCAATCTTCAACTTGTTTAGGCGCGATTCGAGCGCAAGAAAGGGGTCCCTATGACCGACAACGACCGCACGGCTCAGCTTGAGCGCGCCTGTTCGTATCTCAGGCGCATTCCGGCGTGGTATCTGGCCACGACCGATGTGGCCGACGGGTATCAGCCTCGCGTGAGGCCGTTTTCATTTGCCATGGTCGATGACGGTAAGCTGTGGTTTTGCACATCGCGCGACAAGGATGTGTGGGCGGAGCTGAGTGCGAATCCCAAGTTTGAACTCTCGGGCTGGAAGCCGGGGGAGTGCTGGATCGTGTTGACCGGCGAGGCCGCACTTGAGGACGACGCAGTTGCGAGCGACAAGGTGCGTCAAGCGGGTTTTAAGCACATGGTGGGCATTGGCGAGGAACACGAGAGTGCCAACGACGGCCGCCTTGCTTTCTTTTCGGTCCGCAACATTGCCGCGCGCTTCTGTGATATCGACGGCAGCGAGGAGCGCCTGGAGCTCTAGCTCGCACAAACCAGGCTCCCAAACTAGCTAGTACAGGAGGAAACGTGGACGGATTGAATACGGTTTTGGAGTATCTGACGTCGGTGCCGGCGTGGTACTTGGCGACGAGCGTGGACGGGCAGCCACATGTACGTCCGTTCTCGTTTGCACAGATTCAGGACGGTAAGCTGTGGTTTGTGACGGCGCGCACCAAAGACGTGTGGCAAGAGCTGCTGCAAAATCAGCGCTTTGAGGCCACGAGTTGGTGGCCGGGCCATGGCTGGCTCATCTTGCGCGGGCATGCGGGTCTGGATGACCAGGCTTTAGACGAAATGCGCGAAGCCGGGTGGAAGCATCTAGAGCGCCTGGGCGAGCACTATGAGGGGCCTAACGACCCCACGCTCGTCTTCTTTAGCGTCGAGGAACCCGAGGCTTTTATTTGCAATCACGACGAATGGGTGCCGGTCGAGCTCTAGCCAGCTGGCTCATCCTAACAACTTGGTTTTCGCATGGGCGGGCCCTGTGTTGCCTGGCACCGTAAAGAGTGCCGGTCGATACGGGGCCCGCTCTATTTGTCAATTCCTTCAAACGAATGTGTCGGGAATGTTTCAATGCATGAATATGCAAACTATTTACGTATTCATGCATCTTTTGGTGCTAAAGTTTCAACCCACTTCATAACGACCGCTGCGAAATGCGCATCGGTGCATAAATCGCAGACAAGGAGTCTGATATGTCTTTGAAGGTTGGAATCGTCGGCGCGGCTGGATATGCCGGAGCCGAGCTCATTCGCCTCGTGCTCGGTCATCCCGAGTTTGAACTTGTTGCCATTACGTCCAACGCCGATGCCGGCCAGCCGCTGTCCGCGGTGTATCCGAGCTTTGCTGGCGTGAGCGATCTGGTTTTCACCACGCATGACGCCCCCGAGCTCAAGAGCTGCGATGCGGTTTTTCTTGCCGTGCCGCACACGGCTGCCATGGCACAGGTGCCCGCCCTGCTTGCCGCAGACGTTTCCTGCTTTGATCTTTCGGCCGATTACCGCCTGAGCGATCCGGCCACCTTTGAGGCATGGTATGCCGCCGAGCACACGAGCCCCGAGCTACTCAAGACACGTGCCTTCGGCCTGCCCGAGCTGTTCTGCCAGGACTTGGAGACCGCTGCTTCCAGCCATGCCGTCGGAAAGCCCGTTTTGGTCGCCTGCGCCGGCTGCTATCCCACCGCAACGAGCCTTGCTGCCGCTCCTGCCGTGCGTGCGGGCTGGGTGGCAGAGAACGGCCCCGTAATCGTCGATGCCATTAGCGGTGTGACGGGTGCCGGCAAGTCCTGCAACGCTCGTACGCATTTTTGCAGCTCCGACGAAAACTTGGAGGCCTACGGCGTGGGCAAGCATCGCCATACGCCCGAGATTGAGCAAATCCTTGGCCTGACCGATCGCGTCGTCTTTACCCCGCACCTGGCACCGCTCAAGCGTGGTCTGCTCTCCACGGTGACGATGCCGCTTACGCCGCAGGCCATCGACTCCCTGGCTCTTGAGGATGTTGTCGCCTATTACAAGCAGTTCTACGCCGGTCGCACCTTCGTGCGCATACTCGACGCTGGCCAGCAGCCCAAGACGGCTTCGGTCGTCGGCACCAACGCCGCCCAGATCGGCCTCGCGCTCAACAAGCGCGCGGGCGTTCTGGTGGCGACGGGCGCCATCGACAATCTGTGCAAGGGTGCAGCAGGCCAGGCGGTCCAGTGCGCCAACATCGTCTTTGGTTTTGACGAGCGACGAGGCTTGCCCACAGTGGCGTGCCCGGTGTAGCACATTCGATTGTTAACGATTTGGTAGTCGGGCATCGAGTGGGGCGCCACTCTTAAGCTGGTCTCATGATTACGACTGGCATGGCGCACCAACCGATGTCCGTTTTTTGTTTGACATAAGGAGTCATAAAGACGATGAATACCGAGCTGTTTGATATCAAGATTCGCGCCGTCGAGGGTGGCGTTACGGCTGCGGCTGGTTTTAAAGCTGCGGGCATCCACGCTGGGTTCCGCAAGAACCCCGAGCGTCTGGATTACGCGCTCGTCGTGCCCGATAAACCCTGTCCCGGTGCTGGCGTGTTTACCACCAATCGCTTTTGCGCGGCGCCCGTGCAGGTGAGCCGTGCCAACCTGGGCGGTGCCGACAAGGGCTATGGCGTCATCGCCGGCGTTTCGGTCAACTCTGGCAATGCCAACGCCGCCACGGGTGAGACCGGCCTTGCATGCGCGCGCGAGACGTGCAGCATCGCATCGCAGGTCATCGGCTGCGAACCCCAGCAGATTCTGGTTGCCTCCACGGGTGTGATTGGCCAGATTCTGCCGATCGACACGTTTGAGACCGCCATTCCTGCTGCCTACGAGGCGCTCTCCGCCCACGGTGGCGCCGATGCCGCTCGCGCCATCATGACGACTGACACGCACTCCAAGGAGTACGCCGTGTCCTATGTCAGCGAAGCCGCGGGGCACGCAGGCAATGCCTATACGGTGGGCGGTATGTGCAAGGGCTCGGGCATGATCATGCCCAACATGGCCACCATGATCGCAGTTATCACCACCGATGCCCCCGTCGAGCCGGCGGCGCTCCACGCCCTGTTGCTCTCCACCGTCAAGCAGACTTTTAATAAGGTAACGGTCGACTCCGACACCTCGACCAACGACACCTGCATCATGCTTGCCTCCGGCGCCGCTGCTGCAGATGCCGAGCCTATCGTCGAGGGCTCCGATGCCTTTGACGAGTTGGCATTTGCCGTGCACGAGGTGTGCGAGAGCCTGGCGCGCAACATCGCCGCTGACGGCGAGGGCGCGTCAAAGCTCGTGACGGTTAACGTTACCGGAGCCGCCAACGACGAGGAAGCCGATATCGCCGCCCGTGCCGTCGCCAACTCGCCGCTTGTTAAGACTTGCATCGCCGGCCACGACTGCAACTGGGGCCGCGTTGCCATGGCGCTTGGCAAGTGCGGCGTGAAGTTTAATCAGGAAGACGTTTCCATCGACATGATGGGCGTGCCTGTCTGTCGCGACGGTCTGACTGTTCCCTTTGACGAGGACGAGGCTCTGCGACGTTTCGAGGCGCCCGAGATCGTGATCTCGGCCGACCTGGGCGCAGGCGAAGCGGCGACGACCGTGTGGACCTGCGACCTCACGCATGAGTACATCTCCATCAACGGCGACTACCGTTCCTAGATTCCGGGCACGCTGCGCATCTTGCCGCGATTGCGGACAGCGGAGCACGGCGCGATAACGATACGAAAGACGAGGCAGATTATGAAATTCGCACGCGATTGTCGTTCGAGCGAATCCAACGAAGCAACCGCGCAGCTGCTGTTCGAAGCGCTGCCGTGGATTAAGAACCTGACCGGCAAGACGGTTGTTATCAAATATGGCGGAGCCGCCATGGTTGATGAGCAGCTGCGCCGCGACGTGATGAGCGACATCGTTTTGCTCAAGATCATCGGTATGCGCCCCGTCATCGTGCACGGCGGCGGCAAGGCTATCAACGAGGCGCTGAGCCATTACGATATTCCCGTCGAGTTTAAGAACGGCCAGCGCGTGACCACGCCGGCGACTATGGATATCGTGCGCGAGGTGCTGGGCGGCAAGGTTAACCAGGAGCTGGTTGCTGCCATCAACCACCACGGCAACCTGGCCGTGGGCGTGTCGGGCAGCGATGCCGGCACGCTCATCGCCGAGCCGCTCGACCCCGAGCTCGGTCGCGTGGGCAAAGTGACGCACGTCAACACCGACTATATCGAGCGCTTACTCGATAGCGAGTACATCCCCGTCATCGCTACCGTCGCGGCGGGGGAGGACGGCGGTTTCTTCAACATCAACGCCGACACCGCCGCCGGTGCCGTTGCCGCGGCGCTTCATGCGCATAAGGCGATCTTTTTGACCGATGTCGATGGTCTGTACAAGGACTTTAGCGACAAGGACTCGCTTATCTCCAACCTAACGCTCGACGAGGTTAACGAAATGCTCTACGGCGGCGAGGTCGATAAGGGCATGATTCCCAAGCTGCGTGCGGCCGTCGATGCGCTTACCGGCGGCGTATTTCGTGCCCACATCATTAACGGTACTACGCCGCATTCGCTGCTTCTGGAGCTGCTGACCGATGCCGGCGTCGGCACCGTGATCCATTCCACCGAGACGGCTTACGAGTTCGATACACATCCGCATCCGCTTTCGACGTTTGCTGCGCGTCTGACCGAGAACCTCGACGAGGTCGAGAAGCTTCAGACGGTCTAGCTGACCCGCAGCCGCCCCATTCCTGCACCCATAGGTCTGCGCCGTCCGGCGCTCAACGAAAGGCATCCCATGTCACTTGCAGCTCAGCAATCGCTTGAATCCCATTACGTTATGCATACCTTTGGCCGCTCTCCGGTCGAGTTTGTCGAGGGTCACGGCATGAAGCTCACCGGCGACGATGGCCGTGAGTACCTCGACTTTCTTGCCGGCATCGGCGTGTGCAGCCTAGGCCATGGCGACCCGGCTGTGCTCTCGGCGCTCGAGGCACAGACCAAAAAGCTCATGCATGTCTCCAATTACTTCTACATCGAGCAGCGCGGACAGGTCGCGGCGCTGCTGTCCAAGCTTGCTAACGACGACGTAGATGGTGCGCGCGTGCTTGCCGATGCCATTGCCGCCGGCGATGAGACCACGGCAGCTGCTCTTGGTGCCCCGGCTGCGGATGAGCAGGTTTGGGAGACCTTCTTTGCCAACTCTGGCGCCGAGGCCAACGAGGGCTCGATGAAGCTCGCGCGCCTGTACGCCAAGCGTGCCGGTAATGGCGGCAACACCATCGTGTGCATGCGCGGCGGGTTCCACGGCCGTACGCTCGAGACCATTGCCGCCACCATGCAGGATTGGCTGCAGGACAGCTTCCGCCCGCTGCCGGGTGGCTTTGTGGCCTGCACGCCCAACGATGTGGACGAGCTGCGTGCGATCTTTAAGCAGCTGGGGAGCGAGATTTGTGCCGTGATGCTCGAGCCGATCCAGGGTGAGAGTGGCGTGCACCCCATGACCGAGGAGTTTATGGCGGCAGCGCGCGACCTGGCACACGAAGTGGGCGCCGTGCTTATCGCCGACGAGGTCCAGTGCGGCATCTTCCGCTCCGGCAAGCCGTTTGCATTCCAAACCTATGGCGTGGAGCCCGACATCATGAGCCTTGCCAAGGGCATTGCCGATGGCGTGCCCATGGGTGCCGTCATGGCAAAGAAGGAGATTGCCGACGTGTTTAAGCCTGGCGACCACGGCTCGACCTTTGGCGGTAGCTGCTGGGCCGTCGCGGCGTGCGCCGCGACGCTCTCCGCGCTCGTGCGCGGCGATTATGCCGACCATGCTGCCAAGGTAGGCGCCTATATGGAGGCAAAGCTCGCCAAGCTGCCGCACGTGACCGAGGTACGTGGTCGCGGCTTGATGCTCGGCTGTGATCTGGACGATACTGCGGGCGATGCGCATGATATTGTTGCCCGCGCGCTGCCCGCCGGTGCCGTGATTAACGCTACGGGTGCCCATACGCTGCGTTTCCTGCCGCCGCTCGTCTGCGAGGAAGCCGACGTGGATAGTCTGATTGAGATCCTGTCGGGTGTCTTGGGCTAACGCGGTGCAATAACTCAATTTGGACCGGGTTCCGGACTGCTGACGTGCCCTATGCGGCATGATTCAGCGGTCTGGAGCCCGTTTTGCCTTAGATTTGCTAAGGCAAGGGGGACCTGCTGACCAAAAAACAGTAAATATGAGTACTGCTACCGATTTGGTAGCAGCAGTTTTGGACTAATAAGGCCAGATGGCAAGTCGAAATGGCGATGAATACACGATTTTGATCTAACTGTTAGTCCTTATAATGGACATATGTTGCGTAACTTAAGCAAATACTGTCTTTTTATATGTTGCAAACAAAGTAGCAGTACTCATTTTTGCCATTATTTGGCCACGGACCTTGAAATAAGGGGTCCTTAGGGTTCGAATCCCATGCGCTGGGCCCAAAAAAGAAAGGCTCCCATTGCTGGGAGCCTAACAATTCAGTGGTGGGCGATGAGGGATTCGAACCCCCAGCCTTGTGCGTGTAAAGCACCTGCGCTAACCGTTGCGCCAATCGCCCGTGCGGAGAGAGTATAGCAAAACAATCGCCCCATTCACCTCATATCCATTAAAGGTAACCGGCGCGTGTCGCAGCCCTTGATTCTCATTTTCATTGCAACAGCCTCAGGACTCAGCGCAACGCGTTGCGCTGAGTCCTGAGGCGCGAATC
>DBEXKF010000303.1:0-2499 GCA_048175045.1 Collinsella sp. | reverse complement strand
TCAACAAGAGGGCCTAACGAGAGCCACCGAGAACTCGAACTTCTACCTCAACTTGTGAATTCAGACGAAAGGACGTTCTGATGAAGAAGACCATCGCAATCGGTTGCGACCATATCGTTACGGACGAGAAGATCTATCTGGCCGACCGCCTGGAGCAGGCTGGCTACAAGGTGCTCGACTGCGGCACCTACAGCCACACCCGTACGCACTATCCCATCTACGGCAAGGCCGTGGGCGAGGCTGTTGCCAGCGGCAAGGCCGACTTTGGTGTGGCCCTGTGCGGCACCGGCATCGGCATCACCAACGCCGTCAACAAGGTCCCCGGCGCCCGTTGCGCCCTGGTCCGCGACATGACCTCTGCCCTGTATGCCCGTCGTGAGCTCAACGCCAACATCGTGGGCTTTGGTGGCAAGATCACCGGCGAGTTCCTGATGGCCGATATCATGCTTGCCTTCCTGGAGGAGCCCTACGAGAAGACTCCCGAGCACGATGCCCTGATCGCCAAGATCGATGCCTGCAATAAGGCCGACGCCGAGGCTCAGGCTGACCCGCACTTCTTTGACGAGTTCCTCGAGAAGTGGGACCGCGGCGAGTATCACGACTAAGGGGTTCCGGCGTTCTACCGAACGCCGGACCGGCCGACGCTGCGAAGCCATCTGGCGGGCAATCTGCCGTTCAGCTTCGACGGCATGACCAGAAGGTCAATGCCGCCTCGCTTCACGGCACCTTGCCTCACCAGCTGGCTTCTCGCTGACGTTGAGCTGACCTGAAGGGTTACCGCTGTTGTTGCGAAGCTTTCTGGCTCGGTAAGCTGCTCCGATAACACGTTTGCTTGCTGAGCTTGTGTGCTTCGTTTTGGTGGTACCCGGCATTCTGCAGCTTTTCAATTGACGGCTCGCGTTTCTGTTAGGGGGCGCGGGCCGGTTTTCTATCAGCCCTATTGACTTGGCGGGCTGTCATAAGAAAGGGAAGGCTCCTATGGAGTTTGTTCTTGATAACGGTTCTATCCGCGTAGCACTGAGCACGGCGGGCGGCTCGTTCACCTCAATTGTGGCCGACGGTCGCGAGTATCTGTGGCAGGGCGATCCTTCGGTCTGGTCGGGCCAGGCACCCATTTGCTTCCCGATCTGCGGCGGCCTTCGTGATGGTCGCGCAATGGCCATGGGCGGCCGCGAGGTAAAGCTCGCCCGTCACGGCTTTGCGCGCAAACAGGAGTGGAAGCTCGAGGAGCAGGGCGACAACATGGTTGCGCTGAGCCTAAGCTCTGCCGACCATGCCGAGTTGCTCGAGCAGTACCCGTATCCGTTTAAGATCGTTGCTCGCTACACGATCGATTCGGAAAAGGTGGTCGTGTCGTACGAGGTGACCAATGAGGGCACCGAGGACATGCCGTTCTTTGTGGGCGGTCATCCCGGCTTTAAGTGCCCGCTCGACGAGGGCGAGTCCTATGACGACTACGAGCTCCGTTTTGAGCAGCGTGAGGCCGCCGAGCTCTGTACTGCCGTTCCCTCGACGGGCCTGATTGATGTTGAGCATCGCAGCAAGAACCCGATGGTTGGCCATGACCTGCCGCTGACCCACGAACTCTTTGACTTCGCAGAGACCATCTTTGACGTGCTCGAGAGCCGCGTGGTTACGCTTACCAAGAAAACCGAGGACAAGGGCGTGCGCCTGACGTTCCCCGATATGCCATACCTGATTGTGTGGAGCAAGCCCGAGGGCGACTTTGTGGCCGTGGAACCGTGGGGCGGCCTGTCCACCTGCTCCGACGAGGACGATATTCTGGAGCACAAGCGCGGCTGCCTGGTGGCCAAGCCGGGAGAGACCGTCACCCGCGGCTTTGAGATCGAGATCCTTTAACGAGCTATCGTATGTTTGGGGCGGGTTATGCCGCCCCGGAACAGGAGTTCAACATGATTCTGACCGTTACCATGAACCCGTCGATTGATACGCGCTATCAGCTCGACAAGTTGATCATCGACGATGTTAACCGTGTGACGCCCGAAAAGACCGCTGGCGGCAAGGGCCTCAACGTGAGCCGCGTGCTGCTGCAGCTGGGCGACGACGTGCTCGCGACCGGTCTGCTCGGCGGCCAAATGGGTGCCTATATGGCCGAGCTCATGGATGCCGATGGCGTCAAGAACGACTTTGTGCCCATCGCCGGTGAGACGCGCATTTGCCTGAATATTCTGCACGAGGGTAATCAGACCGAGCTTTTGGAGAGCGGCCCGCAGATCGCCCCGGCCGAGCTCGAGGCCTTTACGGCCAAGTTTGCCGAGCTCGCAGCGAAGGCGGACGTTGTGACGCTTTCGGGCTCGCTGCCGCGTGGCGTCGATGCTGGCTACTATGCCGAGCTCGTCAAGATCGCCGAGGAGGCGGGCGCCAAGGTGCTGCTCGACACCTCGGGTGCATCGCTGGAGGCCGCGCTGGAGTCCGACGCTAAGCCTGAGCTCGTAAAGCCCAACCTGACCGAGATTAACGGCCTGCTGGGTACGTCCT
>DBEXKF010000302.1:0-1519 GCA_048175045.1 Collinsella sp. | reverse complement strand
CTTCCAGATCCGCTCCCGTTGGCGCTGGATTCCCGAAGAGCGCATTATCGAGGTCTACGAGATCCCCTACACCACCAAGACCGATGTCATTATCGAGCGCATCGTCAAGCTCTCCAAAGAGGGCAAGGTCAAGGAGATTGCCGACATCCGCGACGAAACCGACCTCTCGGGTTTGCGCATCGCCATCGACCTTAAGCGCGGTGTCGACCCCGACAAGCTCATGGCCAAGCTCTATCGCTCGACCACGCTGCAGGATTCGTTCTCGTGCAACTTCAACGTGCTCGTCGACGGCTATCCCCGTGTTATGGGCGTGCGCCAGATTCTGCACGAGTGGGTCAAGTGGCGTATTGAGTCCACGCGTCGCCGCATTAACTTTGACCTAGGCAAAAAGTCCGAGCGCCTGCACCTGCTGCACGGCCTCGAGGCGATCTTGCTCGACATCGACAAGGCCATCGCCATCATCCGCGGCACCAAGCTCGAGGCTGAGGTCGTGCCCAACCTTATGAAGGGTTTCGACATCGATGAGACCCAGGCCGAGTTTGTTGCCGAGCTCAAGCTCCGCAACATCAACGAGGAGTACATCCTCAACCGCACCAAGGACATCGCCAAGCTTGAGGGCGAGATTGCCGAGCTTGAGGAGATCCTCTCCAGCGAGGAGAACATCAAGAAGGTCATCAGCGACGAGCTGGCCGCGGTCAACAAGAAGTACGTGATGCCGCGCCGTACGGGCAGAATCGAGCCCCATGAGGTTATCGAGGTAAGCTTGGAGCCCGAGGTCGAGGAGTACCCGGTGACCATCATGCTCTCGCGCGATGGCTACCTTAAGAAGATGACGGACCGCGTGCTCAAGAAGGCGACCACGCTCAAGTACAAGGACGGTGACAAACCCTTTATCGAGTTCCCGTCCTCCAACACCCACGAGCTGCTGGTCTTTACCAACAAGAGCCAGGTGTACAAATGCAAGGTTGCGGCGTTTGAGGACACCAAGTCGGCCCAGCTGGGCTCGTACCTGCCCACCGACCTCGAGATGGAACCCGACGAGAGTGTCATCTGGGTCATCGACCCCGAGGACTACAAGGCCGACGTGCTG
Organism: Collinsella sp.; assembly: GCA_048175045.1. GTDB lineage: Bacteria > Actinomycetota > Coriobacteriia > Coriobacteriales > Coriobacteriaceae > Collinsella. The sequence continues at coordinate 429 of DBEXKF010000302.1, read as the reverse complement.
TTTGTCTTTGAGAACGGCCGCGTGGTGCGCGTCGCGCTTTCCGGATACGTCACCAAAACCAACCGCAAGCGCCTCAAGAACGCCATCTACAGTGGCAGCAAGCTGCTGTATGCCCAGGTGCTCAAGGAAGATCGCGACATCGCGCTGATCTCGAGTGACTACCGCCTGATGAACTTCAACACCTCGTTGCTCAAGACCAAGACGACCACCAACACGCAGGGCGTCCAGGCCTTTACGGCCAAGAAGGGTCGCTCGGTCACCACCGTCGGCACGACCGAGGAGATCCTTGGCGCCGGCGTCTCGGCCGAGAAGTTCACCGCGCAGAGCCTGCCCTCCGCCGGTGCCCTCATGAAGGAAAACGACATGCCGAGCCTGTTTGACTAGGACGAGGGCAGAACCGCCATAAGCTCTCAAAACGGCGGGGGGGCG
>DBEXKF010000301.1:0-3839 GCA_048175045.1 Collinsella sp. | reverse complement strand
ACACCAACAGTGCTGTCGAAAACATGAGCAACCAAAAGACAACGGCGCCAGGAATAGACCAAGCGCTCAGTCCAATCGCCACATCAACATCATCGCCGAGGGGCGCAAGCAAGTTGCGAAATGAAACTCCCGTAGAAGCCTTTGCGTCGGCCACAAGGTTATACGGAACGCCCATGAGGAAGTTTTCAGGCAGACCGTCAGCACCCTTTACATTTGGGGCCCAAAAACCAAACGTCTGCAGTTCCCACGCCTCAAAGTATATCGAAGGGTTACGCGAAAGCATCGAGGCCCAATGAGCCCAGAATCCATCCTTTAAATGGTCCGAATTAAAGTCATCATTCCATTTTAGCGGATCGATAATACTGGGGTGGTAAACCTCTTTGTAACGATCAAGCGGGAGCAGCTCGTTCATATAAGAACGGTCGGACTCGGACATTCCGCCATCGAGCGCGGCAACGCGAGCCATCTGAGCAAGCGGAATACCCACTGACTCAACATCCTCCGATGGAACAACGCCCAGAGCCGAGTACACGGGCCCCGTAATAACCAAGCATGTGACAAGCGCAAATCCAAGAGATACGGTCAAACGAGAGGCAGGTTTCATCGGGGCAATGCAGCCGAGTCGGCCCAAAGCTACAACTATCGCAAGCACCACGAATAGCGCAGCGCAAATATACAAACCGTTATTCCGTAGAAGCATAACGCCCAACGCTAGGGCACCAAAAACGAGCAAACGCAACGCGCTCGACCGGGAATCCTTTCCCGTGACGGCATCGGCAAGCATGGTCACCATCAAGACAAGACAGCAGGAAAACAACGGGTCTTTCCAAAGCGCCACAGAATAAAGAGCGCAATACCGTGACAAGCCAAAATAGACTACGAGCAGCCAAGACCAGCGAGAGGAGACCCCCAAGCGGGAAGTCACCCAAATTGAAAGATAGCCAAACGTGCTGGCAACACAGGCCATCTGAAGCACCGTTAGCAAGGCAACGCCCACCGAAGGGCTCATCCCCATGAGGCCTGCAATTTTGATACAAGCAGCCATCATCATGGTGAATGCAACCGGATGATGGTTGCTCAAAGGGTTCCACCCCATAATCTGAGCAAACGACGAGAAGGTGTCCCAAAAAACAGACCGGGACAATACCTCAGGAAGAACGGGAGATACAAAAGAAATATCACTAGAGCACGGACCGCAACAGATAGGAGTCGAATGGACGAGTCGCCATCATTAGCCCGCAGCGAATCTTTGCAGAAAACACAGCAGCGGTAACGACAAGACAGCTGAACAAGCACTGACAAGACCCAAAAGACCAGCGCCGACATCACCCAAAAAGCAACAAAATCAATCGCGGAATACGGCTCAATATAGTTCTCGTAAATCCCGCCGGCAATTACCGGGTCAGTCACGCGAATATGCGCTCCCAGCACAAGAACAAACGAAAATACAAGGGAAATCACTAAGCAGCAAGCTCTACCAACAACAGACGGAAATGCAAAATCCCTGCACGCAAACTTATTAAAATAAACCAATGATGCGATTATCGCAACACATGCCAAGACAGATGGAAACAGGTCGAAGGAACCACTACAATACGTCACCGTAGCGATGCTTGCTGCAAACAGCAAAACAGCACGTGTCACATCTAATAACCTGAACTCTCGAATCAATGCGCCCATCCTAACCACGAAACAAACGATTCGATTGTACGCGACCAAAGGAACCTTCATGGCCGAGCAAACGATTGCCGTTATTATCCCCTGTTACAACGAGGCAGTCACCATCGGAAAAGTCATCGACGACTTTCACCGCGAGCTTCCGCAAGCGACGGTCTATGTCTATGACAACAACTCGTCGGACGATACCTCACGCATCGCCACCGAGCACGGCGCCACGGTCCGCTTTGAGCCCCGTCAGGGAAAGGGCAACGTGTGCCGCCAGATGTTTCGCGACATCGACGCCGATTGCTACCTGATGGTCGACGGCGACGACACCTACCCCGCCGAGGCGGCCAAAGCCCTCTGCGAGCCTATCCTCAGCGGCACGGCCGACATGACCGTAGGCGATCGCCTTTCCAACGGCACCTATGCCGAGGAGAACAAGCGTGCCTTCCACGGCTTTGGCAACAATCTGGTCCGTGCCATGATCAAGTGGATCTATGGCTACAGCTTCGATGATGTCATGACCGGCTACCGTGCCATGAGCCGCCCGTTCGTTAAAACCTTCCCTGTGCTTTCCGAGGGCTTCCAGATCGAAACCGAGCTCTCGATCCACGCCGTCGACCACCGCTGGCGCATCAAGGATGTGCCCATCGAGTACCGCGACCGTCCGGAAGGTTCCGAGTCCAAGCTCAATACCGTAAGCGACGGCATTAAAGTCGTTGCGATGATTGGCACGCTGTTCAAGGACTACCGCCCTCTGAAGTTCTTCAGCCTCGTCGCGCTTCTGTTTGCGGTGATCGGCCTCGCCTTGGGCACGCCCATCGTTGTCGAGTATTTCCAGACCGGCCTCGTTCCGCGCTTCCCCACCGGCATGCTCGCCGCGTCGTTTATGTTCCTGTGCGGTCTGAGCCTTGCGACCGGCTTCATCCTCGATTCCGTGGCAAAGGTCGAAAAAAAGCAGTGGGAGGTCAACGTGTACAGCAAATACGCCTACGATGACCAGCCCGGCAGGTCCGCCACCACGCCAAGCGAGTGAAAGATCTTCCGCAAAATACTATTGGCACTGTTAGCGCCGGGCGATTTTAGCCGCTAATAGTCAAACTATTTTGACCAATCCCGGTCACCGAATAATGGCCACCGTGCCTCCCCGCCGCCACTACGCTGGTGGTGCCAACACGCCGGCGTTAGGAGGACCATTGAGGTGAACGAGAGACACGATGACCTACAGGAGATTATAGACGCGGCGCTCCGGGAGATGGCCGCGGAGGAGGGCGACGGGTTCGACCCGCAGGCATGCAACCTCGCGGAGTTCTGCAGGAGGACGGGGCTCACCCGCTCCCGCGCGAGGACGGTCAGGGCACACGGGTTCAGGGCCCTGCCCCACGGGAACAGCGGGAGGAGGGCCGCGCCGGGCGTGCTCGCCGGCCACACCGGCCTGGTGGACGACCTCCTGCGGAAGGGCGTCACCAACTCGCAGGTGATATTCGAGCGGCTGCTCGGCCAGGGCTACGCCGGCGGCCTCACCACGGTGAAGACCTACATCGCCGCGCACCGGGACCTCGTGCCCGCGAAGAGGCGGCAGGCGGCCCCGCAGGGCTGCCGCGGCCAGCGCTTCAGGACGGCGCCCGGAGAGGCCTACCAGATGGACTGGGGCTTCGTCGCGGTCGAGCGCCCCGGCGGGGAGCGGGCGCGGATCGCCTGCTTCGCCATGGTCTGCCACCATTGCGGGGGCGCCCACGTCGAGTTCTTCCCGAACGCGCGCCAGGAGAACCTCCTCATCGGGATGCTGCACGCGTTCTCGGCGCTGGGCGTGCCCGCGACCGTGCTCACCGACAACATGAAGAGCGTGGTCGTCCGCCGCGATGCCGACGGCCGGCCCGTCTGGCAGGCCGACTACGCCGAGTTCATGGGCGTCGTCGGCTTCCGCACCAGGTTGTGCAGGCCGCGCCACCCCTATACGAAGGGCAAGGTGGAGAGGCTCGTCCGCTTCGTGAAGGGGAACTTCCTCGCGGGAAGGTCCTTCACCGACCTTGACGCCCTCAACCGGGAGGCCGCCCTCTGGTGCGCCGAGCAGGGAGGCCGCTGGCGGCGCGCGGCGGCATGCGTCCCGATGCGCGAGCACGAGGCGGCGTGCTCGGCGAGCACCAGGCCGCTCGAGGTCACGGCCGAGGTCGCGC
>DBEXKF010000300.1:0-2794 GCA_048175045.1 Collinsella sp. | reverse complement strand
AGCGCATCGCAGATCACGCCCACGGAGTGCGGGATCTCGTCACGGGTGCGGCGCAGAACCTTCTCGCGCACAAACTCGGCCACAAGGGTCTCGTCGGAAGCGTCGGTACCCATGTCCTCGGGGAACCAACGCGGGCCCTCGGGCAAAAAGTGCGCAACGGTCTCGATGAAGGCATCGACGTTGAAGTTCTTAACCGACGACGTCACGATCTCGTCGTCATACTCCATGAGCTCGTGGGCTGCCTTGAGCTGCTCCATGACCTGTGTGGGGTCGGCCTCATCGGCCTTGGTGAGCACCAGGACCTTCTTGCAACGAGCGCATCTGACACGCTCGGCAACCCAGGCGTCTCCCCTGCCGATAGGTTTGGTGGCATCAATCAAAAACGCGACAACATCGACATCGTTCAGCTCGAACAACGCGCTCTTGTTGAGCTCGGATCCCAAGCCGTCCTTGGGCTTATGAATACCCGGGGTATCGACAAAGACCAGCTGGTAGCCGGGGCGGTTGACGACGGCGCGCATGCGGCGGCGGGTCGTCTGGGCCACCGGCGAGGTGATGGCGACCTTTTTGCCATAGCAGGCATTAAGCAGCGTAGACTTGCCAGCGTTGGGACGACCGACCAGGGCCACAAAGCCGCTGCGGAAACCGGGCTCAACGTCACCAAAGCCCGCGAGGTTGTCGTCCTCGTCGCACAGGGCGTCGAGTTCCTCGTCGCTCATACCCTCAAACGGGTCGAACTCCTCGACATCCTCGAGCTCCTCGGTATCCACCGCGTCCAGGGACTCGTCGTCCAAAATCTCATCGGCAGGCTGCATATTGTCGGACATGGGAATCCCTTTCTAAATAAAGCCGAGCGCGTGGGCAAATACCAGCAAGCCCACAATCGCGGCGGTGATGGAAAGAACGTATACGGAGGCGGCGGCGATGTCCTTCGCACGCTTGGCCAGCGGATGGAGCTCCTGGGTCGCCAGGTCGACGATGGCCTCCATGGCGGTATTGCAAAGCTCGCCGTGGATCACCAGGCCGCAACAGATGATAATCGTGGCCCACTCGGCAATGTCGAGCCCCACGATGCAGCCTGCAATGACGGTGCACACGCCCGCCACGAGCATGACCTTAATGTTGCGCTCGGTCTTGACGGCGGTGACGAAGCCCTCCATAGCGTAAGAAAACGACTTTAAGAAGGACGGATGGTCCTTGTTCGATCCGGGAATCATAGACGGCTCCTAGTCGTGGGCGTGGTTGGTGATGGGGCCGACGTGGACTAGCTTGGGGTCCTCGCCGCGCTCGAGCGCCAAATCGCGCAGGATGGCGTCCTCGCGGGCCTCCATGACCTCGGCCTCGTCGTCCTCGATGTGGTCATAGCCCAGCAGGTGCAGCATGCCGTGAACGAGCATCAGACGACACTCGTCAGCGGGGCTATTGCCAAAACCAGGGGCCTGACGGGAAATAACCTGCGGGGCCAAGATGATATCGCCGAGCTCGAGCGTCTCATCGGCGGGAATATCCTCGTCAAAGGCCGAATCGCACTCAAACGAGAGCACATCGGTGGTGCGGTCGATACCGCGCCACTCGTGGTTGAGCTCGTGCATCTCGTCCTCGTCGACATACGAAAGGGAAATCTCGACTTCACGTTCAACGCCCTCGGCAGCAAGCACAACCTCGCAGATGTGCTCCACCTCCTGCGCGTCAAGCAGCGTATCGAGCTCGGCATCGTTGCTGATCAATACACTCAACGGGACTCCTTTCGGTCGCGCGAGCGCTGCTCACGCACGTCATCATAAGCATCATATGCCTCGACGATACGACCCACCAGGGCATGGCGCACCACGTCGGCGCGTTCCAGGTGCGCAAACGCCACATCGTCGACACGGCCCAAAATCTTCTCGACATCCGTCAAGCCACCACGACGACCCACCAGGTCACGCTGGCTCAGGTCGCCGGTAATCACGAACTTAGAGTTAAAGCCCAAGCGCGTCAGGAACATCTTCATCTGCTCGGGCGTGGTATTTTGCGCCTCGTCGAGCACCACGAAGGCATCGCTCAGCGTGCGGCCGCGCATGTAGGCAAGCGGGGCGATCTCGATCACGCCGCGCTCCATAAGCTCATCGGTGCGCTCGCGATCCATCATGTCAAAAAGGGCGTCGTAGAGCGGACGCATGTAGGGATCGATCTTTTCCTCAAGAGTACCGGGCAAAAAGCCCAGATTCTCCCCCGCCTCGACAACCGGACGCGTCAAGATCAGACGGCCCACCTCGTGACGCTTGAGCGCGGCAACGGCGAGCGCCATGGCCAGATAGGTCTTACCGGTACCGGCAGGACCCAAGCCAAAGGTGATGGTATGCGAGCGAATGGCATCCACATAGCGCTTTTGCCCGAGCGTCTTGGGACGAATGACACGGCCGCGATACGAAAGCAGCACGTCATCGCGAAGCGACGTAGCCTCGTGCTCACCGTCGCGCAGAACGGCCAGACAGCGCGAGACATCGTCGGCAGAAAGCGTGCGCCCGGCAGCAGCCTCACGAAAAGCGTGTTCGAAAAAGCGCGCCACGAGTTCGACCTCGTCCGGGTCACCGCTCACGGCGATGCTATCGCCACGGGCGACCACATGGGCGCGAACCAAGCTCTCGAGCGCACGAAGGACGCCGTCGCCGGCGCCCAAAACTCGCGAGGGATCAATCCCCTCGGGAACGGTAAGTCTAATCTTCGAGGCTTCCATGAACCTCCCTGCGCGCATGGACCAAGCCGGAATCATCGACTCCGATGATAGCAACATCGAGCAGGCACGGGGCTG
>DBEXKF010000299.1:0-2389 GCA_048175045.1 Collinsella sp. | reverse complement strand
GGCTCCCTTCTTAAAAAAGCACGGCCCGCCCAAGTGGCGGCGCCGCGCTCTAACGTATTACGCTTGCATCTAGCCTACCCTGCACGACAAGCACGCAGGCGTGGCCGAAAAGCGGAACCACAGGTTGAACATTATTTGCTCAACGACACGGGCACGCCTGTCCAAGAGACGACGCGGCGCCGCGCACAAAAAACGACCGGAGCGCGGGGTGTCCGCGGTCCGGTCGTGGCGTTTGGTCAACTAAACCTAGCAGACGGCCATGATGGGAGCAGCGACCTGCTTCTTACGGGAGAGGACGCCCGACATCCAGACGCCGTCGTGCTCGTCGGCAATGCCCAGGCCCTTCTGAGCGGCCTCGGTCTCGCCCTCGAGCAGGACCTGCGAGCCTTCCTCCATGATGTCGGTGATGCACAGAACGATGCCGTCGGCACCCTTCTCGGCGGCGTAGGCGCGCATGGCCTCGCGAATCTCGTCGATCATGCCGAGCGCGCGGCTCTTGTCGACAGTCTCGTACTGGCCGATGAGCAGCTTCTTGCCGGCAGGCTCGAACATCTTGATGTCGTTGCCGACCATCTCGGCTGCGGTGAAGGAGCCAGACGGACGGGTGAGGAAGACCTCCATGCCAAACTTGACCGGGTCGACGCCCACCTGCTCGCCGAGCTTGGCGGCGACGGCGCGGTCGACATCGGTGGTGGTGGGGCTCTTGAGCATGAGCGTGTCGGTCATCATGGCCGAGAGCAGCAGCTTGGCCTGAACGTCGGAAAGCTCAACGCCGAGCACGCCGGCGAGCTTGGTGACGATGGTGCAGCTGGAGCCCCAGGGCAGGCAGATGTAGTGCAGCGGGCCGGCGGTCTCGAAGTCGCCGATGCGGTGATGATCGACAACGCCAAAGACCGTGGCGTCCTTAAGGCCGGCGACGGACTGGGCGGACTCGTTGTGGTCGGTGAGGACGACGAGCTGACCGGCCTCGACGGACTCGATCACGCGAGGCTCGGCGATGCCGGCGTCGGCGAGCAGCTTGGCGGACTCTGCCGGAAGCTGACCAAGGGCGCAGGCCTCGTAGGTGTTGCCGGCATACTCAACCTGGTTGAGCAGCTGGGACAGGACGACGGCGCTCATGATGGCGTCGTTATCGGGGTTCTGGTGACCAAAGACAAGAACGTTTGCCATGGGTATCCTCCACTTGATATGTGTACTTGGACGTAGCTATGGTAGCACGCCGATGCCGAGCCTTCGCAGACGGAAGGGCCACGGCATATTTTGGGGCAGGCACGGGGGCCAAGGCTGTCCCTTTTGCACTATGTTGGTGCAAAGTAACCTGTCCCCCTTGCACCAGCTATTTGCCGGCGGCGCGCAGGGCTACGTAGGCGGCACCGATGATACCGGCGTCGTTTCCGAGCGAAGCGACCTTAATAGGCGTCTCGCGCGAGGCGGAAAGCGCGTACTGCTTAAAGTGCTCGCGAACCTTGTCGAGGTAGACATCGGCCGAGGCGGAGGCGCCGCCGCCGATGAGGAACATCTCGGGATCAACCACGTTGGCAATAAGCGCCAGTGCGCGGCCGAGATAGTCAGCCATGGTATCGGCCGCGGCCAGCGCGAGCTTGTCGCCCTCACGGCAGGCCTGGAACACGTCCTTGGAATCGGAGGGGCCGGTCAGCTCGATGGGCTCGACGCCCGCTTTCTTGCACTCGGCAAGGTAGTTGCTCACCACGCCGGTGGCGCTGGAATACTGCTCCAGGTGGCCATGGCCGCCGCAGCCGCAGGTGCGCTCCTCGGCCGGGTTCAGGCACATGTGGCCAATCTCGCCGCCAGCACCCACAACGCCCGATACCACGTCGCCGTTAACGATAACGCCGCCGCCCACGCCAGTACCGATGGTGACCATCACCACGTTCTGTACGCCCTTGGCAGAGCCGAGCCAGGCCTCGCCCATAGCAGCGGCGTTGGCGTCGTTCTCGTACTTAACGACCGCGTCGGGGCAGTGCTCCTGAATGGCGACTCTCAGCTCGGGCAGGTTAATGGCAATGTTGGCCTTGACCTTGGCATCGCCCGATGCCGGGATGGGGCACGGAACGGCCAGGCCAATACCCGCCACAAAGGCGCGCGGACTCTGGGCCTTGGCGACCACCTGGTCGATAGCCTCGGTCACCGCGGCAAAGCCCGCAGCGTCAACGATGGGAGGCGTGGGAACGCTGGCCTTGGCCAGCAGGTTGCCGTCCTCGTCGAACAGACCCTCCTTAACCGAAGTGCCGCCGACGTCAATGCCGATGTAGTACTGCTTAGGTTCCATGGGAGCCCACCTTTCTCGTTTAAACATTGCCTGTATGGTACCGCTCCCAAGGCAAAAACTTACCAAAAAGGGACAGGTTTGTTTTGGCAGGTGTTAACT
>DBEXKF010000298.1:0-3025 GCA_048175045.1 Collinsella sp. | reverse complement strand
CACAGCATTGCTGGCCTCGGCCATGCTGCCCGTAACCTCGGAAATGTCGCGAACCACGGCTTCGACCTCTACGAGATTGGAGGTAAGGGCATCAACTGCCGTCTTGCTCGACTTAAGCAGCGGCTCCATCTGGGCAAGCGCCGGCGTAAGCTCATCGACAGCGCCATCGAGCTTTGCCACCACAGGCTGAGCCTCGGCGATGGTGTTGTTGAGGTCGTTCACGGTCTTATCGAGCGAGTCGACAACATTGCGTGTCTTGCGCAGGGTAAGCGCGAGCTCAGCGATGGCCCACACGCCGGCAACGGCGAGCAGCAGCAGGGCGATTTGAATGGGACTCATACAAGCCTCCCGGAAAAATCGAAATACAGACGCTTTTCATGGTACCCCAAAGGGGACCGAACATGCCAAGAGCAGCAACGTGGGACAAAATTATCAGCAGCTACTTCGGTGCATTCCCGCTGCGGTCGCGCTCGCTTTGCTCTACGCGCCACTCTTCCCAGCCGCGCCCGGCAGGCTGCCAGAACGCACCGCGCTCCAGCCCCTCGGGCAAATAGCGCTGATCGACCCAGCCTTCGGGATAATCGTGCGGGTATTTATACACACCGTAGTCGTCGCTGCCTGGGCGATGGCGATCGCGCAGATAACTCGGCACCTCGCGAAGCCCACTAGAATGGATATCGGCCAGCGCCGCATCAATCGAAGCCTCACACGCGTTGGATTTAGGGGCCAAACACACATAGAGTGCAGCCTGAGCCAGGTTAATGCGGCACTCGGGATAGCCAATGACCTCGGCAGACTTAAACGCGGCATGCGCCACCAAAAGCGCCTGCGGGTCGGCGTTGCCAACATCCTCAGAAGCCTGAATCATAATACGGCGAGCGATAAACTTGGGATCCTCCCCCGCATCAATCATGCGCGCGAGCCAATAGATCGTGGCATCGGGGTCGCCACCGCGCATGGACTTAATAAACGCACTGATGATGTCGTAGTGCATGTCGCCGTTTTTGTCATACGAAAATCCACGACGCGGGTTGGCGATCTTCACGTCATCCACGGTGATGGGATAGCGCTCCCCCGCCGCGGGCGCTGGCGTTCCTTCCGTATCGGGACGCGTGACGGCAATCTCGCTCGCAAGTTCGAGCGTCGTGAGCGCCGAGCGAGCGTCACCCGCTGCCAGCGTGCAGATGGTCTTAACCGTATCCTCATCGGCCGAGAACTTGCCGTTCAAACCCTGCGGCGCCTCGAGCGCACGCTCGATAAGCGTGGCGATATCCTCGTCTTTAAGATGCTCAAGCTCCACCACGCGACCGCGCGAGAGCAATGCCGAGTTGACCTCGAAGTACGGATTCTCCGTCGTGGCGCCAATCATAATGACGGTACGGTTCTCAACCGCATGCAGCAAGGCATCCTGCTGAGACTTGGAGAAGCGGTGAATCTCGTCGATAAACAGGATGGTGCGGCGGTCGTACGTATTCAGGCGCGTCTTGGCCTCGTCAATCACGCGGCGAAGATCCTTTACGGTACCCGTCACGGCGCTGACCTCGACAAACTCGCTCTTGGTATGGTTGGCGATAATGTGGGCCAGCGTCGTCTTACCCGTACCTGCCGGCCCGTACAGAATCACGCTCGAAAGCACGTCGTGCTCGATCGCGGCACGCAACCATGAGCCCTTACCGACGGCCTTTTGCTGGCCCACGTACTCGTCGAGCGAATTGGGGCGCATGCGCACCGCAAGCGGCGCATTCTGAAAGGAACGCTCGCGCGTCGAAGCAGAAAAAAGGTCGTCCATAGCCATCCCGTGTATCAATCAAAAACGTTTTCAACTATCCAGTATACAGAATATATACGAACTACCGTTCGTTAATATAGGTACGGTGCGGAAACTCCAGACCAGGGAACAGCTTGCTCGTCAGTTCGCAGAAATAACCGTCCGTCATGCTCGCGATATAATCCACCACGGCTTGATCCTTGTCGTCCTGCCAGGCATAGGTGCGATCGTAGTAGAAAAGCTGCTGCTCAATGCGCGAAATATGGTGCTTAAAGATGTACGAAGACTCGTCGCCTTCATTTATGTCATGCAGGCAACGGTCGTAGAGCTTTTCGAACGCCTCACGCAGCTCCGCCTCGGAGTCGCCCTCGATGCCGCCCTTACTGTAGATCTTCTCGTAGTTCTCGCGCTTGGCTCGGCGGATTTCCTCAAACAGGCCCTCGCTCATCTCGATGCGCGGCTTACCGTAGCTGTGCTCAACGATATCGATGGAGGCATGCGTGAGGATCCAACTGTTGTAGGCACCGCCCCGGCCATCATCAAAAGCGTCGGGCGAAAGCAGGCCCGCCGCGATCGCATCCTGACGGTCACGACCGACGTAGGCAAGAATATCCGAGATGCGAACGACGCAGCCCTCGAGCGTCATGGGACGCAGATGCTCAATTTCACCATAGCCCGTGGCAATGCAATCCTCAACCGTCTGGTCAAACTGGTCAAAGGAGCCCATGTCCGAGAGCTCAAACACACGCTGCTCGTACTCGCCGTTATGGCATAGCACGCCGTCGAGCGTCTGGAGCGACACGTTGCGGCCATACAACGCGTCGAGCACGCGAACCGACTGCACGTTATGGAAAAAATAACGCCCCGTACGCTCGTGATAGATATCGTTGAGGAAGCGCTCGCCGGCATGGCCGAAAGGCGTGTGTCCCAAGTCGTGACCCAGGCCAATCGCCTCGATCAGATCGCAATTGAGCCCCAGGGCGCGACCGATATCGCGCGCAATGCGGGAGACGAGCTGCACGTGCAAACCGCGGCGTGAGAGATCGTCGTTGCTGCGGAAGCTAAAGACCTGCGTTTTGCCTGCATAACGGGTGTACGCCGGAAGATGAAGTATCTTTTCGGTATCGCGCATAAACGCCGGACGCATAAGCGTGCCTTTGTCGGCGGCGCGGTCAATACGACGAATGACCTGATCGTCGTTGCAACGATACGGGTTGACATAGCCCGAAGCACGATCGGCGGCAATGCGCTCGACAA
>DBEXKF010000297.1:0-2330 GCA_048175045.1 Collinsella sp. | reverse complement strand
GGGGCCCCGCTTGGCCGGCCCCCCCCCCTCTGGCATCGGTATGTGCGGCTCGTTAGTAGCCCTGGCCGTAGCCCTGGCCCTGCTGGCCCAGCAGCTCCTCCAGATACTGGCGCAACTGCTCGTCAGTAATGCCGCCGTTGCCGGTGTCGGTCGCGCTGTCGTCCTGCTGCTGGCTCTGCAGCTCCTCGTCAGAGCCCAGCTCAACCGTGACCTTCTTCTCTTCCTTGCCGCGCATGAGCGTGATCTCGACCTTCTCGCCCACCTCGTGGCTGCGCAGAGCGATGATCAGGCCATCGGCGCTCGTAATCTCATCGTCGCCCAGCTTGGTAATGACATCGCCCTCTTGGATGCCGGCCTTGGCAGCGGGACCGTCCTCGACGACGCTTGCCACGTAGGCGCCGCTATCGGTGCTGAGCTTGTTGGTACGGGCATTGAGCGCATTGACGCTCGAAAGCGTGGCGCCCAGGTACGGATGAACCGGCGTCTTGCCGTCGATGATCTGGTCGGCAATGTTCTTGGCATAGTTGACCGGAATGGCAAAGCCCACGCCCGAGCTGGAGCCCGAATAGCTCTCGATGAGCGAGTTGATACCCACGAGCTCGCCGTTGTCGTTGACGAGCGCGCCGCCGGAGTTGCCCGGGTTGATGGCAGCATCGGTCTGGATCATGTTGGCGTAGATGGTGTTGCCGCTGGTAGAGCTCATGGCCGTGGAGCGATAGAGCGCCGACACGATGCCCGTGGAGACGGACTGCTCGTTGCCGAACGGCGAGCCGATCGCCATGACCCACTCGCCCACGTTGAGCTTGGAGGAGTCGCCGATCTCGATCGGGGTGAGCTTGGAGGCGTCAGCATCCTTGAGCTTGATGACGGCGAGGTCGCTCGAGGCATCGTTGCCCACGAACTCAGCCTCGTAGGTGGTGCCGTCGTCCATGGTCACCACGTACTGGTCGTAGCCGTCGACCACGTGGTTGTTGGTGAGGATGCGGCCCTCGGTATCGAGCACCACGCCCGAACCGACGCTGCCCGAGCTATCCGACTCATCGGCAGACTGCGAAAGCGAGCCATTCTGGCTACCGCTCGAAGTGGCGGTGATGGAAACGACGGAAGGCAGTGCCTTGGCAGAAACGGCCTCGGCCAGCGTGGTGTCCTCGGAGTCGATGGTGATCTTTTGCGTCGATGAACCCGAAGCACCCGCCGTCACGGCATTCTTTCCGCCGCCAATATTGAGCGTGCCACTCATAATGAGCGCGATGACCAGCAGAGCGCCGCACGCACAGCCGGCGAGTGCCGTAATAAAGATCGGCAGCTTTTTGGTCTTGGTCTTGACCACCGTGTGCTTATTTACAACCTGCTGGCTGCCTAGCGGCTGGCCGGTCTGCGTGTCGTAAGCCTGCACGTAGGGAATGTTGCCGTCGGCAGGCGTCGACTCCACCTGCACACGCGGCTGCTGCTGGGTCTCGCCAGCGCTGCCCGCATCCTGGGGACGCTGGGAATCGTTCTCGCTCATGGCTGCGATCCTTTCGTCAAATAACCAAAGGCCCGCCAAACATGTGGCGGGCCATCATTGTTCACGTTGATTTGTACCCCAAGCTGGGCAGTCCCGAGCACTAGATGCCAAGATTTCAGCTTTGCTTAAGTAATGACATGCTTATAAGCCAATTCGTTTTATGCCGTCATGTCTATTCAATATAACAGTCGATAGCAAAATTATATGTTGAATCGTTAATAAAGTCCGTAATCGTCGCACCCATGCCTGATCCGCACGTCCATTTATCCTTCTCCGCGTCGTATGGCGTTGGCCCCCACCCCGTTTCATATGATGCTTCGCTTTCTGTGAAGTAGTTCATCACATATTTATCTTTCTGCATGAGCGCATACCAAGCGTTTGCGTACATCACAAGCGGATCGATTTGGACTATCGAGTACTTTCCGGAACGAATCTCAATTTCTGTTTTATCGTTATAATAAGCGACTGTGAGCTCAATCTTGGCAAGCAGCGGCAACGTTTCATCTGATTCCCTCTGGATTGTTATGACATCACCGGCCATAGCGTCGGCAGACACAGTTTTGCTCTCTGGCGTGAAAATAGTCTCTCTGCTTCTTGTTCGCGTTTTTTCATTGCCATTTTCATCTCTGACCACCGTGTCGACTACGAGCGTCAATCGCTTCTGAGCGTCCGGCAACTCCACGGCTTCTGCCATCCCGGCTCGCATCAAAATAGGAGCCCCCGCCATCAGACCTAAGAACTGCTTTCTGTCAATCATTCTTCATTCCCCTTGTCTACTTGATTTGACTTTCTCAGCTGAATGGGGATACAGAACAGTCCCGTC
>DBEXKF010000296.1:0-1919 GCA_048175045.1 Collinsella sp. | reverse complement strand
TAGCACCTTCGTTGTCTTCGCGGTCATTGGCAAGCATTGCTGCGCCGGCAACCGTTGTTGCCACGGCGGCAGCGGCGAGCCCGGCGGCAATGCCGGAACCGTCGCCTGTGTCGGCGAGTTTTCCGCCCGAGCCCTTGCCCTTGTTGCCCTTACCGTTCTTGTCCGCGCTGCCCGCGTTGGCGCCAGTGCCGGTGCCGGCGCCGCCTGCACTGCCCGAGGCCGCTACGGTAAAGCTTGCGGCTCCGTCGGTGGCAAGCGTGTAGTTTTGCGCCGCGTCGCCCAACAGGCCTTTCGCACGCACCCAATACGTCCCCGCGGCAAATGCCTCACCCTCGGCCACTGCCGTGCCCGGAGCGCCGTTTGCATCGTGCATAAACTCGAGCTGGGCCGTGCAGGCATCGGTTTCGAGCTTGCCCTCGAGTGATGCCGCAATCTTGGCGCGCACGTCCTCGCCGGCCTTAAGGCCTTCGAGTCCCTCAAAATGAGGCGTCAGCACGCGCGGATCGATATCGATGGGCACGGATCCCTGCAGCCCTATAACGGTCTCATTGCCCAAGGCATCGACATCAACGTATTCGATGGCAAAAGCGCTTCCCGAAGCCGCCACGTTGAGTACGTTGCTGCTGTCGACGAGGCGGAAATGACCCTCGCCAACGGTCTTGCCGTCCTGGAGCGAGGCGTCGCTCAGCGAGTCACCATATGTCATGTGCATGCGGGCTGGGAGGTAGCACGAAGCCGTCTGCTTGTGCTGCGTATCGTAATTGCGCTGGTAGATGCTTCGGGCCAGTGCCGCATCAACAAAGTCGGACGCAATGATGCCAATGTGCTTGAGGCAGTCCTCCTTTGTGCTCTCATTTCCGGTGCTGTTTATATACTGGCTCTTGTATAGATGCTCGTTGACCACTCGTGCTGCGGTAAAAGGATTGCTTCCTTGCTTGTAGTTCGTGCAGCTGGTGTAGTTGATACACCAGCTGTGCTCCAGGACCTTTACCTTGGCCCCGTCATTGTCCTCGACGTCCACCATGATGCGGGCGAGCTTGGTTGTCTCCTGCAGCGCCATATCGACCCAGCCGATTTTGTCGGTTCCTGTGCATTCGTAATGGTCCTGGGCGTATACCTTGGTGCAATAGGGCTCTTCGTCACCCGTTTTCCCCACGGCTTCAAAGCCCCGCTCGTCTCGAACGAGACACATAGAGGTGCTGTCGGTGTGTGCTGCGATTTTGTCGTCCCATTGGGTGAGGTCGAGGCCCCATGTGTGGCTGCTTACGCTGTTGCCGGCGAGCCCAAACCGACGCAGCAGGACGATCTTTCCGCGCACCTCGCCCAGCGTGGGGATGCGGCTCGATGTGTAGAACAGGTCGGGGTTCTCATCAAAAACCTTGCCCAAGGCCGTCGTGAGGCTTTCGTCGGTAGCCTCGCCATTGCCCCGCGACACGAGCATGATGAGCGCTTCTGTCGGGTTTTCGCTCAAAAACGTATTGAAGTACCCGATGACATCGGAGAGATGCATAAAGTTCCCGTCTTTTTTGAGCAGGTAACAAGCTCCGTGGTCGATGCCGGGGTTCTCACCCTTTCCGAGTCGAATATCAAAATAGCGAACGCCTTCGAGCAGCTGCGTGGGGATGTAATCCTGCTGGCATTTTGCTTGGGAGGATTGGGGCTCGGTGTCGTTGTCCACGCTGCAGGTGCCCGAATCGTGCGTGCCCGGGATGCTCAGTTCGTCGAGGAACTTGTTGTTGTCGACGTATTTCATCCAACAGGGCCCGTCGACGTAGCTGCTATACGTGGTCCAGTCGATACTGCTAACCGTGGTATTGGTCTTGCCCATGTCGTAACCGACAAGTTCGAGCTCCCACGGAATGCTCTTCCTCTTATGGCAGATCTTGTTGTTGTCCTGGTCTTTGCCGTCCTTTTCTATG
>DBEXKF010000295.1:0-6471 GCA_048175045.1 Collinsella sp. | reverse complement strand
CTTTGAGGCCGTCACCGAGCCAAAAACGGGAGATTATCCGCTCTCATTTTGGATAACCCCCCTTGTACCAAGCCGAGCTCCATGGTCAAGTAATAACGACTTCTCATCATTAGATTGTTTACATCAATTCTAATAACTATTTAATCCTTAAACTCGTTATTAGAATTGATATGATTGGCCTAATAACGAGTTTCCGGCACTAAAGATATGGAGGGCGCGATGCAAATCGAGGAGAACGGCCAGGGAACGCTCCGCAATAATCTATCGGGGAAATTGGCTTACTATTCGTTTTTTCCAACGCCCTTGCAATCATTGAGGCAGCTAAACCTCACCGAGGAAACCTATCGCACGCTTTCCGCATGCTCACGAAAGCTTGGAGAGCTTGAAGGCATGCTCTACTTTGTTCCCAACGCCGATATGTATCTGACAATGTACGTGCGCAAAGAAGCACTCCTTTCTTCGCAAATTGAGGGAACCCAGTGCACGTTTGACGACCTACTTAGTCCATCGCAAACACAACTCCATCATAAAGATGTCGCAGACGTCGTGAATTACGTCCGTGCTGTCGACCGCGGCGTAGAACTGCTCAAAAAGATGCCCTTGTGCACGAGACTTCTTAGGCAAGTTCATGCGGTCCTGCTGGACGGAGTGCGCGGAACGGAGAAGAATCCAGGCGAGCTGCGCTCCTCACAAAACTGGATTGGCCCCTCAGGCTGCACCATTGCAACCGCATCGTTTGTCCCTCCAAACATTGAAGATTTGAGTAACACGCTCCAGGACCTCGAACGCTTTATCAATGAGCCTCAAGTCGAAATGGATCCGATTGTGCGGGCGGCGCTCGTCCATTACCAATTTGAAACTGCCCATCCATTCCTAGACGGAAACGGTCGCCTGGGCAGGCTTCTCATTACACTTATGCTCATCAATGATGGCGTTCTTCATTCTTGCTTGTTCTATCCATCGTTCCAGTTCAAGAAAAATCGAAGCGAGTACTACCGGCAACTCACATCCGTAAGGGAGAGAGGCACTTACGAGGAATGGATAGAGTTTTTCTGCAACAGTCTTCTCGAAAGTGCGAAGGACTCGGTAGGGTCTTTAAAAAACCTTGTTGACCTCCATAACCGTTCCACAGCAACCATTACCGAAAATCTCGGAAGGACTGCTGCAAACGGGCAAAGGCTGTTGGGCATTCTTGAAGAGCACCCCATCGTCGACACCGCATTCATCGCTGCCCAACTCGATATCGGCAGGAGTACCGCGAGCTCGCTCGTCAAATCATTTGAAGAATTGGGTGTCCTCCGTCCGCTCGACGAGTCAAGACAGAGATACCGGCAGTACGGGTATGAAGAGTATCTTTCGATTCTCAGGGAAGACGCCGAGCCGATTAGATAGGCATCGCAACCCAGGCAAATTAAAGCGAGCGTGGATAATCTCCCACTTTGAGCCTGCACACAGGCCAAAAACGGGAGATTATCCACGCTCATTCCTGAGTAGTCATTTATGAACGTCCCCAATGACTAGTCCGGCAACGCCGATGTTTCGGCAACGACAGACACTATGACCCAATCCGAGGGCACTAAAAAGATAGGAGCCCCCGCTCGTGACCGCGGGTCGGGGCTGCGACAATGATGTTGAAGTGCCATAGGCGCAGCCGCGCCGCAACGAGGTTGGGAGGCTCCCATGCCAAAGTATTCTACCGCGTTCGGGATGGACGTCCACCTGAGGTCGACCACCGTCTGCGCCCTCGACGCGGACACCGGCGAGGCCGTGACGAGGAGGTTCCCCGGCAACCCCTGGGGCGAGATCGCCGGGTGGATGGATGGGTTCCCCGGGCCGTCGCTCGCGGCCTACGAGAGCGGCTACCTCGGCTTCGCCCCGCAAAGGGAGCTCGCCGGGCTCGGCGTCGAGTGCGTCGTCGCCGCGGTCTCGAAGATCCCCAGGTCGGCCGCCGACTCGGCCTCCAAGAACGACAGGAACGACGCCGCCAGGATGGCCAAGGCGATACTCGCCCACGACATCTCCCCCGCATGGGTCCCCTCCCCCGAGGTCGAAGGCATCAGGGACCTCGCCGGCGCCTACGACGGGGCGACCGCGCGCCTGGCGACCGCCAAGCAGCGGCTGCTCGCCTTCCTCGCAAAGCGGGGGTTCGTCTACGGCGGCGCCACGCCCGCCGGCAACCCGAGGAAGTACTGGACCTACGACTTCCTGAGGTGGCTCGACAAGGTCAGGCCGGAGGACGATGGCGGGGTTCGGACGCTCGCCGCCCTGAGGAACGAGGTCGAGGCCGCGGCGGAGGCCCGGGCGGACCTGCTCTCCGAGTACAGGGCCGCCGTGGATGCCAGCCCGATCGCCGCGGAGGTGGCCGCCCTCCAGTCGATCAAGGGCTGCGCCTTCGCGCTGGCCGCAGCCTTCTCGGCCGAGGTCGGCGACTTCACGAGGTTCCGTTCCGGAAGGCAGGTCACGGCCTATTTCGGCCTCGCGCCGAGTCAGAGGTCGAGTGGCGACTCCGTGCGGCTCGGAGGCATCAGCGGTGCGGGCAACGCGCTCGTGAGGAAGCTGGCCGTTGAGGGTTCATGGTGCTACGCCGCGGCACGGCACCAGCCGAAGCTCATGCCGAGGGACACGGGCGTGCCCCTCGAGATAAGGATGCACGGGAGGAAGGGGTCCGAGCGGCTCCTGCGGCGGCGCGAGGAGATGCTCGCCCGCGGCATGCCCGCGGCGAAGGCCAACGCGGCCACCGCGGCCGAGCTCGTGAGGTGGCTCTGGGCCCTCGGCATGATGTGCCGGGAGGGCGCGGAATAGACATGGCCCCCGTCCCGGCGAGCCGGGCGGCCTTCGGGGATACCCCCTATTTCGCTGTGCGCGCGGAGCCCTCCGCATGCGCCTCGACAGACTTGGGGAACCCCGCCGAAGGAATGGATTGCGGGCCGCCAGAGCGGTATCCGCGGATATGAGACTGAGCCGAAGGCGTCGACGACATGCCGGGGGCGGACCGGGACGGGTTCAACGGCAGGCCCCGCCGACCGATTGCAAGCGGTCGGCGGGGCCATTGTGGCTCTTGACAGCGGATTGGGTCATATGAGCGAGCGAGCCGCATTCGGAGCAAGACGACGCCGCAGGTAGAGAACGGACAGCGAGCGGGTCGCATTTGAGACAAGGTGACGTGAAACGAAAGGGCGCTGACCTTCTGGTCGCGCCCTTGAAGTTGAACGTCAGATTGTCCAAATGCGGCCCGCGCAGCGTCGAGCAGTTACGGCGTTTGGTAAAACGCCGTAACTAACGTGCTCCGTACTGCTCGTAGTAGGCGTCGATGGCGGTCTTGAGCTCGTCGTCGATGACAACCTTGCCGTCGATCTCGTGGTTGTAGAGGGTCTCGACGACCTCAGCCATGGAGACGATGCTCGCGACGGGGAAACCGTACTTGGCCTCGATCTCCTTCTGCGCGGTGGTCACACCGCCCTTGCCGACCTCCATGCGGTTGAGGGACACGATCAGGCCCTTGATCTCGACATCGGCAGCAGCCTTGACCTTGGGATAGGTCTCGTCGATGGACTTGCCGCTGGTGGTAACGTCCTCGACCATGACCACACGGTCGCCGTCCTTGGGCTCATAACCCAGCAGGTTGCCCTTATCGGCACCGTGGTCCTTGGCCTCCTTGCGGTCGCAGCAGTACTTGACCTCCTTGCCGTACAGCTCGTGGTAGGCAATTGCGGTCACGACGGCCAGCGGAATACCCTTGTAGGCCGGTCCAAACAGCACATCAAAGTCGTCGCCAAAGTTATCGTGGATGGCCTGGGCGTAATACTCGCCCAGCTTCTTGAGCTGATAGCCCGTCACGTAAGCGCCGGCGTTCATAAAGAACGGGGACTGACGGCCGCTCTTGAGCGTAAAGCTGCCGAACTTAAGGACGTCGGACTCGACCATAAACTTGATGAACTCTTGCTTGTAAGCCTCCATGCGGGCTCCTCTCGTAATCGCGTACGTGCCTTCCAGTTTAGCGCAGGCGAAGCGTCGATGCGGGCGCGCTTTGGGGCCACGGCATTCTGTAAAGGCTTTGTCAGGGGGAATGGTTTTCCGAACAATGGGGTTGACATGTCAAACCCCCTCATCAAGAATACGGGCGGATTAAAAAGGGGTACGAGATACCCAAAGCGCGCTGCGCTCAGCCTTTAGGAGGTGTGCCATGGAAGGCAGTCCTAGTCGAAAAACCTGCATGTCGCCCTCGGCACGCCGCGAGGACTCCGCACACGCATAAACGCCACCGGCAGATCGCCAAAACCACCGCAAAGGCGCGCTGCACCCTTTGTGGGCTCAAGAGCTTGACGTGAGCGACATCTAGGTTTTTTGAAGCAAATACGACACGTACGCTAACTCCCCTCAACAAGGAGGACCCTATGCTGATGCTCAAAACCGTCACGGTACTCGAAGCCATCTCCAAGCGCCGCCGCACGGCGCGCCCTGCCGCTCATACCGGCCTGTCCAAGAACACCATATTCGCCGCCACCCATAGTGCCGAGGACGCCCTCGTACTGCTTGACGCCACGGCAAACGGCCTCACCGTCGAGCAGGCAACTGAGCGCCTGAACGCCGTCGGCCCCAACACCATCGAGGCAACGACCAAAACGCTCGCCCGCCGCTTCGCCGACGCGTTCATCGATCCCTTCGCCGGCATCCTCGCCGCGCTCGCACTGGTCTCGCTCTACATCGACGTGCTCGCCGTGCCCGAACCGCAGCGCGACCCCTCCACGGTCATCGTCATCGGCACCATGCTGCTGGTATCGGGCGGCATGAAGTTTATCCAGGAAGCCCGCAGCGGCAATGCGGCCGAGGCCCTCAAGGACCTGGTCTCCAACACTTGCACCGCCCTGCGCGACGGCGAGCGCATCGAGATCCCCTTCGACGAGCTCGTCCCCGGCGATGTAATCCGTCTCTCTGCCGGCGATATGGTGCCGGCAGATGCCCGCATCATCACCGCGCGCGACCTGTTTGTGATCGAGTCCGCACTCACCGGCGAGAGCGAGGCCGTCGAGAAGACCACCGCCGTCACCGTCGTCGAGGGCGCCGACGGCTCCGCACTGCCACTCTCTGCCTGCAAGAACATCGTCTTTACCGGCACCTCCGTGCAAAACGGCGCCGCCATGGCGCTTGTCGTTGCCACCGGCTCGGACACCTACCTGGGCGGCATCGCCAAGATGCTCAACGGGCGCGGCGAAAAAAGCGCGTTTGACCGCGGCGTCTCGAGCGTCTCCATGCTGCTGGTGCGCCTGATGCTCGTTATGGCGCCGGCCGTCTTTGCCATCAACGCCGCCACCAAGGGCAACGTCATCGACGCGCTGCTGTTCGCCACGAGCGTGGCCGTGGGCATCACGCCGCAGATGCTTCCCGTCATCGTGACCACGAGCCTGTCGCAGGGCGCCAAGGACCTCGCCCGTCGCCAGGTTATCGTCAAGGAGCTGCCGGCGATTCAAAACCTCGGAGCGATGGACGTCCTGTGCTGCGACAAGACCGGCACCCTCACCGAAGACCGCATCGTGCTCGAGCGCTACCTCAACACCGATGGCAACGAGGACGCGCGCGTGCTGCGCCATGCGTTTTTGAACAGCTTCTTCCAGACCGGCCTCAAAAATCTTATCGACCTGGCCGTAATCGACCGTGCCGATGTGACACCCTCGACCGTCGCACCCGATTCCATGCTGGGCCAGAGCCTGCGCGACCGCTACACCAAGGTCGACGAGGTTCCCTTCGATTTCTCGCGCCGTCGCCTGAGCGTAGTTGTCGCCGACGCCCAAGGCAAAACCCAGATGGTTACCAAGGGCGCCGCCGAGGAAATGCTCGAGATCTGCTCCTTTGTCGAGATCGATGGCATCGCTCAGCCGCTCACCGACGAGAAGCTCGCCCAGATTCGCAAGCAGATCGCCGGACTTAACGCCGAGGGCCTACGCGTAATTGCCGTGGCGCAGAAGACCAATCCGCGCTGCGTGGGCGAGTTTGGCATCGCCGACGAGTGCGACATGGTGCTGATGGGCTTTTTGGCCTTCCTCGATCCGCCCAAAGCAAGTGCCGCGGGCGCCGTCGCCACCCTCGAGGCCAAGGGCGTGGCGGTCAAGGTCCTAACCGGCGACAACGACCGCGTCGCCGCCACCGTCTGCGAGCAGATTGGTATCGATGCGAGCAACGTCTTGCTCGGCTCCGAGATCGATGCGCTCGATGACGCCGAACTTGCCAAGCGCGCCGAGAAAACCCACCTCTTCGCCAAGCTCTCGCCGCTGCAGAAGGCGCGCCTGGTACGTGTCATGCGCGAGATGCTCGGCCACACCGTGGGCTTTATGGGCGACGGCATCAACGACGCCGCCGCCATGCGTGCGAGCGATTGCGGCATCTCGGTCGATTCGGCCGTCGATATTGCCAAGGAATCCGCCGATATCATCTTGCTTCAGAAGGACCTGGGCGTGCTCGAGCGCGGCATCATCG
>DBEXKF010000294.1:0-7506 GCA_048175045.1 Collinsella sp. | reverse complement strand
CGCAGCCACACTCGGGCACTTGGAACGGGGGAAACGGCGGTCGACGAAACTGGAGAGGAGGTATTACGAGCTCCTGTGCGAATTGGAGAGAGCGCTCCCGCAAACTGCCTCTTGACAACTTATAGGAGCGTCGGTTTTGTTGAGTTTGGATATGAAGGACGGTGGATTTGGCTACGCTTGTGACATTTCACGAGGGAACACTTTGTCACGGTGGAGTACATCTGCAGCATCGACCTTCGATACCGACCCTCTTGCACTATTACATAGGTCACGATCGTGCTTCCACGGCACGTTCAAGCGTGGATAATCTCCCGCTTTTAGCGCGGCTCTAAGCCCAAAGCGGAGATTATCCACGCTCATTCTCCAGACGGGAGAACTATAGAGCCGCTACTGCTCGGGCCAGACCAAAGTAGACCCATAGAGCGGCTCCCCCTTGGTGCTGGGGTAGCGACTAAATTAACACGACGATAGAAAGTCGAAGAAATAGGTCATGGCGTATTTCGAATAAACGCCGAGTCGGTCAATTCCGTTTCCCGCATTACCAAGACGATATACACGGTCAAAAGACCTCGATTTGTCATCGTTGCTAAACGCAGTAATTAGAATCTTCCTGCCCGAACGGCAATCAAGATACTCACGCGCCTGGGACGCAAATAGCCCGGAGACCGATACGAGAATTATCAATGACTGCGAAGCGTCTCCCATGTTTTTCAATTCCGCGACGTTAGCCCCAGCAACTATGCGAACTATCTTGCCCGCATAAAACATTTCCTGCTGAAATCGTACGAGATTGGCGCTCACATTATTGGTGCACCAGATTTCAACGTTTTTATGGCCATCAATTTCGTCGGCAAGGTGCTTAATAGCGATATCGGACACGCCGCTTTCAACCTCAGCGAACATCTCGATCATGCGAACGTCGAGCTCTGCCCTGTACTCCTCGTAGCCAAATTCCTCCTCTCGATGGCTTAAGTCGCTTGGAAAGACTGATTGAGTAAATGATTCTTTCAAATCGCTAAGAGACTGGTAGCCCAATCGATTGCAGAAACGACGAACAGCGGAACGGGTCACGAATGCATCGCGGGTTATTGTGGCAACATTGATTTCGCTCGAACGCCTAATGTGAGCGATGAGATATCGAGCGATGGCGGCATCGTTTGACCCAAACTCGCTGTTGATGATGGAGCTAATGCGATTGAGCACATCGAAGTCATTGATATTCACGTGATCCCTCTTTCCGCTCTCCTCGAAATCATAGTTCATTTATTGAATCAAACAGCTTTGGTCGTTCTCCTATGATTCAAATCAGTTGACGTCATCTTAATCGTAATTCCGCCACACGTATCCACCGTGTTGAATGATGGAAAGGGGATTCATGGGCAACGTGAACAACATCCCGTTTCTCTGGGGTTCCGCCACGGCGTCTTATCAGTGCGAGGGTGCCTGGAACGAAGACGGCAAAGGCCTTGGCGAGTGGGATTTCTTTAACCACACAAGCAATAAGAACATCAACCATGTTGACGGTGATGTATCTTGCGACTTCTACCATCGCTATGAAGAAGATATCCGCATGATGAAAGAAGGCGGACAAAACACCTATCGCTTCTCTCTTTCATGGAGTCGAATCATCCCCACGGGTATCGGTGAAGTGAATGAAAAGGGTATCGATTTTTATAATCGGGTCATTGATTGCTGCCTCGAAAATGGCATAGAGCCCAACGTTACGCTGTTCCATTACGATCTGCCATTCACGCTTGCTTGCAAAGGCGGATGGCTGAACAACGATATGGCAGAGTGGTTCTGCAAATACGCCAAGATTTGCTTTGAGCGCTTTGGAGACCGCGTCAAAATCTGGGCTACCGTTAACGAGCCGCATTTCTACAGCTACTGCGTAAACATGTTGGGCAACTATCCCCCCAATCGATCGCTCGACGTTCAGTCGTACATGCAGTTTCAGTACAACCTGATGCGCGCAAGCGCACTCGCAGTCCGAGCATATCGTCAAATGGGCTACGACGGCATCATCGGCGCCGTCCACGATGGCGGCGTTGTCGAACTCGACCCGGCAACCGAGCACCCCGATGACGTATTTCGATACGCAGACTTTTTCGCCAATCGCATGATTCTGGCACCAGCACTTCAGGGTCAACTGCCGCCAGAAATGGACGAAATCCTTGAAAAACTTGGCGTCTCGCTCTATCGATCCCCAAATGACGTAGAAGAATTCAGAGACGGTAAAGTCGATTTTATTGGACTCAACGTGTATTGCCGAGAGTATGTAACCGACTGGCACGGTGGAGAGCTTGCCGTTTCGGCGAACAATAAGGGCGGTTCGAGCAAAAAGGTCGAAGGAAAATGCATTGCGCCCTTGTTTGAAAGCGCCCGCGACAGCAATGTTCCCCGCAATAAATGGGGCCGCGAAATACTCCCAAGTTGCATGTATTCAACCATCATGGATGTCCACGAGCGCTATGACGCGCCCCGCATCTTTATTACGGAAAACGGACATGGCGCCTATGAGCAACCAGACGCAGACGGAATAATCCACGATGATGACCGCATCGAGCTTCTGGGCCAGTTCATCGAGCACATGATGAGGGCTAAGCGCGACGGCGCGCGCGTTGAGGGCTACTACCTCTGGTCGACGATGGATCTGTATAGCTGGATCAACGGCTACGAAAAACGATACGGACTTGTCCATATCGACTTCGAGAACAATCTGGAGCGCACCCCCAAAAAGAGCTGGTATTGGTACCGAGACCGGATCTCGACGTATCAGGAGCAGGAAGGTTAGGAGAAAGAGATGAAATATCAGGCAATGTCCGAATCAGTCCTAAAGGCTGTTGGCGGCAAAGAGAACATTACATCGGTAACTCATTGTGCGACGCGCCTTCGCATCGACGCACGAGACACCTCGATCATCGATCTCCAGCTCGCCAAATCGGCTGACCAGGCGCTCGGGGCAGTAGTCAGCGGTGGCCAGCTTCAGGTGATCATCGGCCCCAACGTCACCGAGGCCTACAACGACTTCCTCGACTTCGCGGGAATCGAAGTCGGCGGTGGCACGGTTGCCGACGATGCCCAAACCGCCAAAGACCTTGCAGAAGGCATTAAAAGCGGTAACACCGCCATGGGCTTGATTGAGAAATTCGGGAACGTCTCTGCACAGGTATTCATGCCCATCGTCCCGGCGCTCATCGTTGGCGGACTCATTCTTTCGATCAAGAATCTCCTGGTCAATTATTGTGGATTGAGCACCGATAGCGGAACCGCCCAGGTTCTGCTGGCGATCTTCAGCGCCTCATTTAGCTTCCTGCCCGTTTACCTCGGCTATCAGCTCGCCGCCGTCATGAAGATGCAGCCTATCATGGGCGCACTGCTGGGCGCAATCATGATTAGCTCGTCTATTAGCGGTGCTGAGGGTCTCGACTTTCTTGGCATCCCCATCCCGACGAATGACTACTCGAGCACGGTGGTGCCAATCGTACTGGGCGTTGTGTTCATGTACTTTGTTGATCGCGGTCTTCAGAAAATCATCCCCGACATTACCAAACTGTTCTTGAAGCCGCTGCTCACCATGTTCATCGTCGTGCCTGTTGAGCTGATTATCCTCGGCCCCGCCGGCAGCATGATGGGCTACGCGCTGAGTGATGCCGCCACGTGGCTCATGGATAACGTGGCATTTATCGCTACTCCAATCCTTGCAGCCCTTAACCCCTATTTTGTCATGCTCGGTCTTGATAAGGCCTACATCGCGATCGAAGTTACGAGCTTGGCGCAGCTCGGCTGGGCGCCCATCATCTTTGGCTTCATCTCAAACCTCTGCATTGGCGGCACGAGTCTCGCCTTGGCAACTGCAATGAAAGGCAACAAGGAGAAGAGAGGTATGGTCACCACGGTTGCCGTCACCGCACTCTGTGGCGTAACTGAGCCCGCATTTTACGGCTGCCTCATCGAGCGTCCCCGCCTGCTTGTCGGCACAGCAATCGGCGCCCTCTGCGCGGGACTCCCTGCAGGCATCTTCGTCCTGAAGGAGTATGTTGCGGGAGCATGCCCCGGTCTTCTTTCTGCGCTGATCTTTATCGCTCCCGATGGATCCATGGGCAACTTCGTACTGGCGTGCGTTGTCGCCGTCATCGCCATCGTTGTCTCGTTCATCGCTGCACGCGTGATCATCAAGAAGAATCCCAACTATATTGAGTAGATGCCCGCTGCTTGCATTGGGGACATCCTCGGCAGACCATTAGCAAGAACCCAAGAAGTCCCTTAGGAGCTCGATTAATCCATTCGGATTCCTCAGGCACAAACGACCCCGATTCCACAATGAAATCGGGGTCGTTGTTTCTAAAGCCTTCGATAGACAATCGGTGTTTACCTTAGCTCCCTATCCAAGTTAATTATCCACGCTCGTTCTCCGGTCGGAAGATTTTCTTCTCTCGCGTGTCCAGAAATCCACGCTCGAGCAGAACATCCAGGTCCGCACCCGCCCTTGTCTCGATCTGTAACAGCAAGAGGCCTATTCCGCTTCTACATGTTACAGATCAAGATATTCCTAAAACACCCTAAGTTTCATCTCAATCTGTAACAGTTAGATGCCAAATATCGGTCTTGGTGTTACAGATTTAGACAAACTGGAGGACGAGACAAACCAAAAACGGGATGGGCGCTAACCCGATGGCGCACCACCTAAATAGAAACGGGCTCTGTCCCATATAGAGACAGAGCCCGAAACTCTCATGGAGCCAGTGACAGGAATCGAACCTGCAACCCACTGATTACAAATCAGTTGCGCTACCGTTGCGCCACACTGGCACACTTGGCGCTTTCGCGCGAAGCCTGTTAAGGATAAAGGAATTACGGACGGGGCGCAACAGGCCACACGGCGTTATACAAATATGCAAAATCCAGCAACAACAGGTACCAGGCCCGTTCATTTCTGTCGGTTCGCCCTCAATCTCAAAACCATTCGTCAGAACGAATAGTTTTAATTACAATTGCTATATATAAAACTATTCGTTTTGACGAAGGGTTTCGTGATGCTTACTACCAAGGAAGCCGCCGAGCTGCTCGGCATCACTCCGCGCAGGGTGCAGGAGCTCATAAAAAACGGAGCACTTGATGCCCGCAAGGCTTCTGGTGTATGGCTCATCGACAAAGACAGCGTCGACACGCGACTCCGTTCCGTGACCAAAACGGGGGGACGTCCCCGCCGCGGCCACGGTAAGAGCGAGATCGCGTTCACCCTCATGAATCGCACGCACGAAGTCGCTCAGCTGGTCTACAGCACATCGCGAAAAGACTTTACCCATATCGGCGCCGACATCGATTACGCCCACGCCCCTATTGGAGTATTTGGCCCTAATAGCCCCATATCGCTCGACTCTTTCCGCACTTGGTGGCGTGGCCGCGGTATCCCGCTCGCACGCATTGGGCTAGCCTCCCTGCTTGCAGAAGCCGCAGTTGATGTTCCCGATGAACTCGTACAGCGAAATCTTGGCCTCTCCTTATCCGACCAGTATTGGATTAGGCCCCAAGACTCCGGTCTCGCGTGGAAAGATATCAATTTCTTCAATAATGCTTTTGATGACGTCTCGCTAACCATTGCACCCTTCGCCCCAGAGGGCAAGGCAGCTGCTGCCAAGCCCGACAACACCTCGGACGGCAATCTTCAAAAGTACTGGACATGCGAGGGTGACCGTCGAATCCTCCACAAGGCAGGTGCGCATCTAAACCAGGAACCCTATAACGAGATGGTGGCGACCGCACTCCACCGTCGCATCCTAAACGCCTGCGATTATGTGCCTTACTCGCTCGAAGGCGCGGGTACTTCCGCCTTGAGCACATGCAATGTCTTCTTAACTGACG
The DNA here is from genome assembly GCA_048175045.1 of Collinsella sp. GTDB lineage: Bacteria > Actinomycetota > Coriobacteriia > Coriobacteriales > Coriobacteriaceae > Collinsella. The sequence goes on along the minus strand of DBEXKF010000294.1, from coordinate 1,641 downwards.
AAGAAGAATATGTCCCTGCGTTCTATGTAAACCAGCATGCAAATGCAGACGAGCGACTAACCGATTACGAACGGTATGTAGCAAACTGCGAAGAGCTTGGAGCGACAGATATAAAAGACGCCCTTGACCGCATGATCGTGTGCGACGACATCATCGCCAACTATGACCGCCATTGGCGTAACTTTGGCCTTGTGCGAAACGTAAACACGCTAGCCTGCAGACCAGCCCCCATCTTCGATTCGGGCTCATCACTCTGGTGCAACATATCACTAGAAGAGCTTAGGGCGGGAGAGCACAGTTTTACCAGCGCACAATTTCATTCAAGCCCCGCCAAACAAATGTTGCTCGTCGAGGACATGGGCTGGTTTGACGGCGACAAACTCGAAGGCTTCGTTGACGAGGCAATCGAGATTCTGTCCAGAAACGACGCGCTCACGGCAAGGCTGCCATATCTAAAAGAGGCGCTTACATGGCGCCTCCGTAGAATGATCGACATCGCTGAATGGAGTTAGCGAGACAGCGTCGCGCCGTCAGCTCCCCCTACCGTCCGCGCAGGGCCTTGAGCTTGGCCAGGGCATCGGGGCTCAGGCGGCTGCCCAGGGTCATCTTGATCTGCGGAGCTTCCTCTGCCTCGTGAACGTCGTTATCGATCTGTTTGATCTCGTCCACCAGCATACGGCTCGAGATGCGCGTAACGCCCTTGCCCATGACGACGGCCTGGATCGTGCCGTCACTCGATACCACGGAGCACGCGCGGCCTTCCTCGCGTGCCTCGATACAGAGCTTCTGCACCACGGTATCGGCAGAGACGCCCGTCGGCGAAAACTCGATGCGCACGCCACGGGCCGGCAGATTGGGGCGCTCGCTGGAGATATTGCCCGCGCCGTCAAACACGATTACGGCCTCGTAGCGGCCTTGGGCAAACGCGGCAACGTCGTTGATGAGGGCAGTGCGCGCCATATCGTGAACGTCGCTGGAATACGGATCGTCGGAATGGTCGTACACGAGCTTTTCGTAGCGCGGCGTGCAGTGGATCACGTTGTAACCGTCGACCACCAGCAGCTCGGGCTTGTTGGAGTGCACCGTCGAGACTGGGTCGGCGATAGCCTGCGCAAACGCATTGCCGCCCACGCCATAGGTCGCAGCCGAAACAATCGGCTTGGCCGAGCCCTCGCCAAAGCGCTTGGCCTTGGACTTGGCGCGGTTCTTCTTGGACATGCGCTACTCCTCCCCCATGAGCTCGCCGGCATTGCGGCGCAGCCACTCAAAGCACAGCGCCGTTGTCGCCTGGGCAACATTGAGGCTCTCGGTCATGCCGCGCTGGGGAAGCTTGGTCAAAAAGTCGCATTTCTCAAGCACCAGGCGCGAGATGCCGTCGCCCTCGGAGCCCATGACGAGCGCCACGCGGCCCTCGAAGGGAGCATCCCAGCAGCTGCCCTCGGCGTGCTCGGAGGCACCGCCCACCCAAAAGCCAGCGGCCTTGAGGTCATCGAGCGCACGGGCGATATTGGGAACCTGTGCGATAGGCAGGTGCATGACAGCACCGGCAGAAGTCTTGTAGCTGCCAACGGTCACGCCGGCGGCGCGCTTGTTGGCAATGATGACGCCCGCCGCGCCCACGACCTCGGCAGAGCGCACAAT
>DBEXKF010000293.1:0-3807 GCA_048175045.1 Collinsella sp. | reverse complement strand
CCGTTGTGGAACTTGGCCTTCTTGATCTTGAAGGTAAACTCGGTAGCGTCGTCGTTGGACTCAAAGGACTCGCAAGCCAGCGGAACGATCTCGCCCTTCTCGGCGTCGTAAGAGGTCAGAGCGTCAAAGAGCTGGTACTCGACCTGAGTGCCCTGGTCCTCCTGGACGTTGTAGGGGTCGATGCAGACCGGGTTGTTGATGTAGAAGTTCAGCGTCGAACCGGACTCAGAACCGGAAGCGTCGCCGCCCTTCTTGCCGCATGCGGCAAGAAAAGCCATGGAGCTCGCAGCGAGGGTGCCGCCAACAAAGGCGCGACGACCCATAACGGGCTGGTGGAACATAGAATCAGCCATGCCATCCTCCTTATGAGATAGGACAAAGAAATGTTCAGTCGGACGCATGTCGAGACAATCCGATCCGAACCATCAAAACGCCGCCCGCTGCAATGGCTGGTTATGCACAACGGTCCAACGTTTTGCAATACATTAGCGCATTTTATGCACGATTTGGGGCTAATTCCGATTAACGGTCGAGAATTTCTTTAGTTGGGCGAAGTATGTGAGGATATTTTGACTCTGTTACAAATATGTAAACAAAAAGGGTCCCGCACTTGCGGAACCCTTTTCAAGTATTTTATGCAGCTCGTGCTTAGTAGCCCACGATGCCCTGCGGGAAGAAGAACATGCACAGCACGACGCACACGGCAAACACGACAGCCATGATGACAGTCAGGCGGTCAAGGTTCTGCTCCATAACGCCTGTGGCTGAGCTGGAGTTATACAGCGAGCTAGCGATCATATCCGAAACGCCGGTACCCTTACCGGAATGCATCAGGACGAGGATCGTCAACGCCACGGCAGAGACAGCCCAAACGACAAACAGAAGAATCTGGAACGGACCCATAGATAAGCTCCTTAATGAGAACAGTTTAAACTCCAGTACTGTACCACAATCCCCCGCTCTCCCCTACCTGCCACTCAAGGACGAGGTGGAAATGGCAGAAATACCAAAAAGGGGATTGTCCGGTTGTGGACAACCCCCTTACTAGAAAACGGTATTTGTTTTCTATTAGGCCTCGGTGGCGAGCACGCGACCCGTCATCTCGGCGGAAGGCTCAATACCAGCCATGGTGAGCATGGTCGGAGCGATATCGGAAAGACGGCCGTCCTCGATACCGGTGAGCTTGGCTTTCTCATCAACGATGATGAACGGCACACGGTTGGTGGTGTGAGCCGTGAACGGATGCTTAGAACCGTCGGAAGCAACGTCAAACATGTGATCGGCATTGCCGTGGTCGGCGGTAATCAGCGCAAAGCCGCCCTTGGCGAGAATCGCCGGGACAACCTTGGACAGGGCATCGTCAACAGCCTCGACGGCCTTAACGGCGGCGTCGAAGACACCGGTGTGACCAACCATGTCGCAGTTCGCGAAGTTCACGATGTAGAAATCAGCGCGATCCTCGTTAATAGCGGCGACGAGTTTCTCGGTCACCTCGGGAGCGCTCATCTCGGGCTGCAGATCGTAGGTAGCGACCTTGGGGGAAGCGACGAGTACGCGCTCCTCGCCCTCCTTGGGCTCCTCGATGCCGCCGTTGAGGAAGAACGTCACGTGGGCGTACTTCTCGGTCTCGGCGGTGTGCAGCTGCTTCAGGCCGTTGGCGGCGATAACGTCGGCCAGGACGTTCTCGGGGAACGTCTTGGGGAAGGCGACCTCGACGTCAAACGTCGGATCGTACTCGGTCATCGTCACAAAGTGCGAAAGCTTGATCTGCTCGCGCTCAAAGCCGTCGAATTCCTTGTCCGTGAACACGCGGGTCATCTGACGAGCGCGGTCGGGACGGAAGTTGAAGAAGATGGCCGCGTCGCCCTCGTGGATGCCCTCGTTGTGGGCAGCGAAGGGCTCGACGAACTCGTCGCCGCGCGGATCCTTCTCGTAGTAGGCCTTGATACCGGCAACAGGGTCGACATCGGCATCGGACGCGTTGACCATGACGTCGTAGGCGCGCTGGATGCGCTCCCAACGATTATCGCGGTCCATGGCCCAATAGCGGCCAGAAACAGTGGCGACGCGAGCGTCGCAACCGGTCTCCTCGGAGATCTTAGCCAGGAAGGCGCAGAACTCACTCATGTAGCCAGCGCCGGACTGCGGGTCGACGTCGCGGCCATCCATGAAGGCGTGGACGCGAACGGTCTTGACACCGTGCTCGGCAGCCATCTTAACCAGAGCCTCGACGTGGTTCATGTGGGAGTGAACGCCGCCAGGGCTCATAAGGCCCATAAGGTGAAGGGTCTTGCCCTCGGCCTTGACATCGTCCATAGCCTTGACGAAAACCTCGTTCTTGGCGATGGAGCCGTCCTTGATGGCATTGTTGATGCGCGAAAGCTCCTGGAACACGATGCGGCCGGCACCGATGTTGAGGTGACCCACCTCGGAGTTGCCCATCTGGCCGTCGGGAAGGCCCACGTCCTCGCCCGAAGCGCCGAGCGTGGTGTGGGGGTACTTCTCATACAGGCTGTCAAGGAAGGGCGTCTTGGCAGCGGCGACGGCGTTCTCGCCATCGGCCGGAGCCAGGCCGCAGCCGTCCATGATAATCAGGAGTGCAGGAAGATGACGCTGTGCCATATGTCCTACTCGCCTGCCTTGACGACCATAGAGGCGAAGTCGGCAGCCTTGAGGGAAGCGCCGCCCACGAGGGCGCCGTCAACGTCGGGCTTGGCGACGAGCTCGGCGATGTTGCCGGGCTTGGCAGAGCCACCATAGAGAACGCGGATGCCGTTAGCGAGCTCCTCGCCGAACATCTCCTTGAGGGTCTCACGGATAGCGCCGCAGACCTCCTGAGCGTCCTCGGCGGTAGCGGTCTTGCCGGTGCCGATGGCCCAGATGGGCTCGTAGGCGACAACGACCTGCTTGGGGCAGGTGATCTCAAGACCAGCAAGGCCAGCCTTGACCTGGTTCACGACGTGCTCGACATAGGTGCCAGCCTCGCGGACCTCGAGGGACTCGCCGCAGCAGAAGACGGGAACAAGACCGGCGGCAACGAGGGCCTTGGCCTTCTTGTTCTGATCCTCATCGGTCTCGTGGAAGTAATCACGACGCTCGGAGTGACCGATGATGCAGTAGGTGCAGCCAGCGGACTTGAGCATGTCGCAAGAGGACTCACCGGTGAAGGCACCCTTGGCCTCCCAGTACACGTTCTGTGCACCGAGGGCGATGGGGGCAGCCTGAATGCGGTCATGAACCGTGGTGATGTCGATGGTCGGAGGGCAGACGAGCACCTCGACGCCAGCCGGAACCTCGGGCAGAGCCTGAGCCAGCTCGTCGGCGAGCTTGGCGGCCTCGGCGACGTCGTTGTTCATCTTCCAGTTACCAGCGATAAGAAGGGTGCGATTAGGCATCGAGAAGCGCCTCCACTCCGGGCAGGGCCTTACCCTCGACGAGCTCCATGGAAGCGCCACCACCGGTGGAGATCCAGCTCATCTTGTCGGCCAGGTTGAACTTGTTGACAGCTGCGACAGAGTCGCCACCGCCGATGATCGAGGTGCAGTCGGCCTCGGCGACAGCCTCGGCGATAGCCTGGGTGCCGTGAGCAAAGTTGTCAAACTCGAAGACGCCCATGGGGCCGTTCCAGAAGACAGTCTTGGCGCCCTTGACGGCCTCGGCGTAGAGCTCCTCGGTCTTAGGACCGATGTCCATGCCCTCACGATCGTCGGGGATAGCGTCGGAAGCGACAACCTCGGGGACAGCGTCCTCGCCAAAGTGATCGGCAACGCGGTTGTCGATGGGGAGCAGGATCTTGACGCCCTTCTC
>DBEXKF010000292.1:0-2224 GCA_048175045.1 Collinsella sp. | reverse complement strand
TCGGGTCCTGAGCGCGACACACCGGACTGGGTTATCTGAATGAATATGGTGAAGGCCCCTTTCGGGGCCTTCTTTTTATAAAAATTCGCCTACTCGGTGGACTTCGGGTTCTAGGTCTACGTCGAATTGGCCTTTGACGGTTGTTTGGATGTCGCGGATGAGTTCGTCGACGTCGGCGGCGGTGGCGTGGTTGGCGTTGACGATAAAACCGCAGTGCTTTTCGCTTACCTGCGCGCCGCCAACGGCGTGTCCTCGCAGGCCGGCATCCATGATGAGCTTGCCGGCAAAGTAATCCTCGGGGCGCTTGAAGGTGGAGCCGGCGCTCGGCATGTCGAGCGGCTGCTTGTCCTCGCGGCGCTGGCGGTAGTTGTCCATGTCGGCCTTGATCATCGCGGCGTTGCCCGGGGCGAGGTTGAAGGTTGCCGAGAGCACGATAAAGCCGTCGTCGGCAATGCGACTCTTGCGGTAACCCAGGTTGAGCTCATCGACATCGAACTCAATGATATTGCCGCTGCCGCGGGTGCCATCGTCGAGGACGCGTGCGGGCTTGTAGACCCGTACGGACTCCAGCACGTCGGCCATGCAGGCACCGTAGGCACCGGCGTTCATGTAGCAGGCGCCGCCGACCGATCCGGGGATACCCGAGATGGGCTCCATACCGGTGAGACCGGCCTCGGCTGCCGCCGCGGCGACGTCAGAAAGCAAGGCGCCGGCTGCTGCCGTGACATGCGTGCCGTCGACCGTAATGTCGGAGAGGCCCTTGCCCAGCGCTACGACGACGCCGCGGATGCCCTTGTCACCGACGAGCAAGTCGGAGCCGTTGCCCACGATGGTGAGTGGCAAATCGCAGCGATAACAGGTATCGAGCGTGGCGACGAGGCCCTGCTCGGTGTCGGGCGTGACGAAGACATCGGCCGGGCCGCCGATCTTAAACGTGGTGTGCTCGCGCATGGGCTCGCTCATGAGTACGTTGTCCTCGCCGGCAACGCCGGCGAGCGCGCAAAGCAGGTCCTCGTTAAAAAAGTCGTTCTCGTGCATACGAATATCCGCCTTTTGGTGGTTGTTGTCATCGATCGATTGCAATATACCCCACCTGGACGGATTTGGTGCGCTGGCGGCGATAAAACAGCCGTCCACCGGATTGGTAAAGTGTTTATCACCGAGGTAGATGGGCAGTCGCTATACTTTCAAGAGATTGCGCGTAAACCCGGAAGGAGCGAGATGGCCAACAAAGTCACCCTCAAGCAGATCGCCCAGGAGGTGGGGCTTTCCCCTTCGTCGGTCTCGCTTGTTCTCAATAATCGGCCCTGTCGCATCTCGGAAGAAAACCGCAGGCTCATCAAGGAGGTTGCGGCGCGCAACCACTATGTTCCTAACCAGATCGCGCGTAGCCTGGTTATGCGCGAGTCGCGCACCTTAGGCCTGATCGTTCCCAATATCGAGAGTCGCTTTTTTGCCTCGCTCGCCGGCAGCTTGGAAAAGCGCTGCCGTGAAGACGGCTATGCACTCTTTATTACCAGCTCGGGTGGAAGCGCCGATGACGATCTGGAACTGCTACGCCAGCTGGTGACGCGCGGCGTCGACGGCGTCTTTCTGGTGGTGGGTGACGAGTTCTCCGACGATCGCGCTCTGCGCGAGGAAGTGAGCCATCTGCCTATCCCTGCCGTGATGGTCGACCGTGCCATTGAGGGACTCGAGTGCGACAAGGTGATGTTCGACCACGAGATGGGCGGCTACATGGCTACGCGGTATCTGATTGAGCAGGGTCATCGCCGCATCGCCTGTCTGGTTAACGCGCGTCGCTCCAATACGGGCCGCAAGCGACTCGCCGGTTACGAGCGCGCGCTGCGCGAGGTGGGACTGCCCATCGACGCGCGCCTGGAGTTTGAGAGCGAATATTACATCCCGAGCGCCTACGAGGCCTCGGAGGCCGTGCTTGCAACCGATGCCACCGCCGTGTTTGCAAGCTCGGATAACATTGCCCTCGGTCTGCTCAAGCGCTTGCACGAGATGGGGAAGAGCATCCCAGGCGATATCTCGGTCGTAAGCTATGACAACTCGGCGGCCGACGTTCTCTTTGAGCCGGCGCTGACTGCGATTGAGCAGGATCCCGGTGTCCTTGCGGAGCATGCTTTTGCCTGCATGTCCAAGCGTCTTGCCGGTAGGGGCGGTAAGCGTGCCGAAGAGGTCGTTCTGGAACCGGCGCTTATCGTGAAGGGCAGTG
>DBEXKF010000291.1:0-1914 GCA_048175045.1 Collinsella sp. | reverse complement strand
TGCGAGGAGCCTCATCGCCCATCTCGCCCATCTCGCCCAGGATCGCCATGCGAGACCCCGTGCACGAAAGCGAGCACAGCAGATCGAGACCAGCAGCCATGGATTCGGCGCTGGCGTTATAGGAATCGTCGATGACGCGGGCACCGCTCTTGGCGCGCTTGATCTCCTGGCGGTGCCCGGTGATCGTGAGGCCCCTAAAGGCAGCATCGATCTGCTCGGGCGTCACGCCCAGGCGATAGGCAACTGCGGCGGCCTTAACGGCATTTGGGACGGACTGCACGCCGGGGATGGCAAGCATGGTATCGGTCGTCTCACCCTGGCCAAAATCGAGCGTAAAGACCGGACGGCCCTCGTCATCAACACAAATGTCGCGGGCACGGACCTCATCATCGTCCGAGACGCCGGCCAGCATCACATCGATACCAGCAGGCTGGGCGAACGTATCGCGAATGAACGGCGTAAAGTCGTCCTCACCGCCCAAAACCAGCAGCGGCAAGAAGTCGCCGGCGGCGCACATACCCTGGACAATCTCGGCCTTAGCGCGGGCGATGTTCTCGCGGCTGCCCAAAATGCCGATGTGAGAGGTACCAATCTTGCTCACGATGGCAAGGTTGGGATTGGCGGACTGGGACAGGCGCTCAATCTCGTGGAAATGGTTCATGCCCATCTCGAGCACCAGGACCTCGGTATCGGCCGGAGCGGAAAGCACCGTGAGCGGCATGCCGATCAGGTTATTGAAATTGCCCTTGGTGGCCCAGACACGATAGCGCTTGGCGAGCACGGCGGCGAGCACGTCCTTGGTCGTCGTCTTGCCGATGGAACCGGTAATACCAACGACCAGGCAGCCAAGCTCCAGGCGATACGTGTGCGCCAAACGCAGCAGAAACTCCTCGGGATCATCGGTCAGCAGGATGGCGCACCCCTTGTCCTGCGCCAGCGAGACCAGCTCGGCCTCGGGCTCACGCGTCATCACGACGGCGCCGGCACCCGACTGGACGGCACGGGAAGCAAAATCATTGCCGTCGTCGTTTTCACCGGGAAAGGCGACGAAAATCGTCCCTTCCTCGACCTGGCGCGAGTCGATAACGCACCCGCGGCATACCCGATCGGCTTCTCCCGTCACGGTTCGGGCCCCTGTTGCGGCCGCGAGGTTGTTGACGGCGATCTCTATCATTGCAGCTCCCCTGTAAACCTAATAATGCTATCGGCGTATTGTATCCCAGCGCCGCACATGCGTGGTGCAGGGCATGTGAACACCCTCATATGGGACAACAAACAACGCCCCAAAGATTGTAACCCCCTACTTCGTGTGCGGGATACCCAGCACGTCGAGCGCGTTGGCCATAATGGACTGGAACGGCACCGCAGCGGCATCTGAACCGCTCGGCGTTCCGTCGAGCGTGATATAGCACAGCACTTTGGGCGATTGTGCCGGTGCAAAGCCCATAAAGGACGACATGTAGTTCTCCTTGAGGTAGCCGCCGTTCTCGTCGGCACGTTCGGCCGTACCGGTCTTACCCGCCACGTCATAGCCGTCAACCGCGCCGCCAACGCCCGTACCCTCGGACACGACCGTCTGCATGCACGATGTCACCTGGGATGCGGCATCCTCAGAAATCGCGCGCTCGCCTTCGCCCCAGTCCTTCTCGTCGCCCTTGCTGGACTTATAGAAGTGCGGTGTCATCATCACGCCGCCGTTGGCGATGCCGCCCACGGCACGTGCGATCTCAATTGGCGAGACGGACAGTGCCTGTCCAAAGCTCATCGAGCCCAGCGTGGCGCCGTCATACTGGTCACGCTCCTTGACGATACCCAGGCTCTCGCCCGGAAAATCGACACCCGAGCTGTGACCGATGCCCCACTTGTCCACATAGGCGGCAAAGTCGTCGGCACCGATCTTGCGCCCCACTAGGA
>DBEXKF010000290.1:0-5723 GCA_048175045.1 Collinsella sp. | reverse complement strand
GCGGGTCTGACCAACGCGGATCTGGCTGTAGAAGGGGCTCCCCTCGCTCTCCATACGGATGGCCGCCGCCAGCACCAAGCTGGGGATTACGATAACAATGAGGATGGCACCGCTGAACACGATGTCAAACGTGCGCTTCACGGCCCTGTACGACATGCGCGAGCGATCCCAGTCCATGATGGATTGCATGGCCTTGTAGCGACCGGCCCCTTCACGCCGGTCCATGGCCTGAGCAATGAGTGCCGCGCCCGCGGGCGCAGTCGTTGCAGATTCTGTTTTATCCGACACGTTCTCCTCCAACACTTCGTCCCCGGGTCGGGGATCCTCCCTGTTCTGTGTAGCGACCGCCCGCAGCTAGGCGATCGCCTTTTTAAGGTTTCGCAATACACGCTGTTCCGCCGAAAGCACGGCAAGGCCAACGCGCGTAGTTACGCGTCGGCCGCATAGGTCGAGCTCCAGATAAGCAGTGCTCTTGCGTCTGTTAATGGTTTTGATAAGGCCTTCGTGGCCCAACAGCGGACCAGCCGTAACTACGACCTGGTCGCCGTCTTTTAGGGCCTCGCTCATGGGTACTACGCGGTCTCCCCTATGCGTAAATCCGCCAATAAGCTGGACCTCTTCTTTTGCCAGCGGCACAAACTGACCGTCCTGGGCAAGCACCCGGGCAAAGTCGTCCATGCGCAGCAGATACTGTTGCACGGTGCGGGGATCTGCCGTATCGCAGATAAGATATCCGGGAAAAAGCGGCTTGGTCGTATTGACCCATTCGCCGTGTACTTTGATCTCGGTTTGAAATTGGGGATAAAAGAGCTCCTGCATGGCGCCCGCTGGCACCACACGCTCGATGCGCTCGCGCACTACATCTTCGCGACCGTTAATGACCTGAATCACATACCACACGAGCACCACCCCCTTTCTGTCTTACGTGTGGCTCACGGGGTTTGGGTATGGCTTAGCCAGGGCGCTTATGCGCGAAGGCGCTCCATATTCAAACCCTGAGCCCAGTCAGACAAGCACGTGGCTCTGCCCCACCGTGAACGGTATGTACAAATGCAGTTGCTAGAGACGCGGACGTGTATCGCAAATTGACCGCATCCCCAGCTGGCTGCGTGCGAGCCAGTCAAGCGGGTACAAAACTGGACCGCACGCAAACAGCTGAAGGACTGCTACGTTTTGGCATGAAATATATTAATTATTTGCACCAGGAAATTAACTCAATACAAATAAAAAACGTCGCATGACTTCTTTATTGGAGCTCGTGGTGTTTCTGGCACCGCCGTTACGGCCGGATGCTGATCGACCCTGCGCTTTGCAACTTGCTGGAGCCGCGAGCACAGTTGAACTCATGTAACGTTAGGTATCCTAGCACAAGCTGATAGCAAAGCTGATTTGGCTAATCGCGGACAACATTTCGTTCATTTAGTGTGTTCAACGGGGTTGTTTTGGGATGTTGTTCACATTGATGCAGGTTATTGAGGTACTGGCGGTGATTAGGGACGTTCCTGAAGTCCAAATGGAACGGCGATCTACACTGATAATCGCGTTTGGCTAACAAACTATGTACAGACATGGGAAAAAATTTGTTCAACTTTTTGTTGGTGTGGATTGGGTTTGTGGCGCGGGGTGTATTGGCATGAAAAAGGCCTTCGGAAGTCCGAAGGCCTTTGCATTCACGATGGTGGAGACGAGGGGGATCGAACCCCTGACCTCTTGACTGCCAGTCAAGCGCTCTCCCAGCTGAGCTACGCCCCCGTGACGAGGAGATACTCTAGGGGAAGTTGGCGCGGGGTGCAAGGACTTTTTTAGGTCAGATTCTAAATGCCTATTGATATAGGTAAGCGATGGCTGTGCCGGTGTGGACTTGGATCGTGGCTGTTGACCTTACAACGTTGCTGATACCCGTGTCGGCCAACAAGCCCAGTGGGCTGTGATCTAGTTCCCACTCTAGACCGTGTTCGCTTACCTCGGTGTTAGGGGCTATGGCGATGATGGAAAAGGTTTTGCCAGTTGCATTCTCAATGGTCCAGGATTCACGTTCGTGCAGAATGCGGGCCATGGTCTCGTCCTCGGCAATCCAGACTGGGGCGTCATCGTAGCCTGCGAGCAGGCCCAGTACGGAAAGCGCCATATCAGGGCGACCGCCGGTGGCGCAGGTCGCAACCACTTCGGCACCCGGCCAGCGACGGCGGATGGAATCGAGCGCCAACGCAAGATCGGTATAGTCCTTGTACGGGTTGTGGCGCTCAACTTCAAAGTCGGTGGCGGCATCGACCAGCGCACGACCCACATCGCTCACCGTGTCGGCATCCCCCACATAAACGTCGCAGCTCAGTCCCGCGCCCAGCAGTGCGTCGAGGCCGCGGTCCACGGCGACAACGTGGTCACACTCCCCTGCTAGCCTACGCAACAGATCCGCGCTCGCTACCACGGGCGAGCCGCAGGCCACTAATACCTTGCAAGCCACAGCTCTCGCCTATCCCTCAAACGAAAGAACGCGGGCCAGATCTAGCTCCTCGTAGCTGTCGATAAAGATATCGCAGTTGGCACGTACGTCATCGCGCTTCATGCGGCCGTGCGGGTCATAAATACCCACACGCTTAAAGCCAGCGGTGCCAGAACTCTTTAGGCCAAAGACGGCATCCTCAAACACCCATGCGCGCTCAAACTTGTGCCCATGGCGCTCCTCCAGGCGGCGCAGCGCAAGCTCGTATACGTCGGGGAACTGCTTGGAGCGTCCTGCCTCGCCCGTCGTGGTAACAAACTCCATGTAAGCGTCGAGCCCGGCACCAGCGAGCGCGGACTGCACCAGCTCGGCCGGCGTGGACGTGGCAACGCACATGGCAATGCCCGCCGCCTTCGCCTGCTCCAAAAATGCCAGGAGCCCCTCGCGAGGCGGCACCTTCGAATAGCCATCGATCAGGATGTCGCTCAGTTCGCGATACAGCTCCTCGCCATTCGCGCCAATGCCCCACGTGTCGTGGTAGGCCTGGCACTCGTCCTCGAGCGACAGATGCTCAAACTTGGCAAAATCGTCGACCGTCACGTCGACTCCGTGGCGGTGCAATAACTCTGGCTGAGCATAAGCCCAAACGGGGGTGCTATTAACCAGCGTGCCATCGCAATCGAAAATAAAAGCAACCTTGGGAGTGGCGATATGGGGCATAAACGAACCTTTCGATATCAAATGGTAAACATCCTGCTAAAAACGTTTTACCAAACGTCAGCCTAACAATTTTGAAACCCAAATTGGTAAAACTGTCAAGAGTTTTACCACGGCAATTCTGCCAGTGGTATAAACATGTCGCTTACCGATTAAACGCCCCTGCAAATCCGCTTTCGTCCATAAAACTAACGCACAGGTGTTATCGTAGTTTCTGCCGAAAGTTCCACCGAGCACGCGAGGTGGAACGAATCACAGAAACTTCGCCGTCCCTTCGATTCGTGCAGCCTTGGACCTTTCGCATCTAGTCACCAAGGCAACACGCTGCCGCGTCATGATGGGATCAAACGTGAGCGATACAAAGCTAAAGCCAACGGCTAAAAAGCCCGCAACCCGCAAACCGGCTCCGCACGCACCGGAGCTCTCCAAGGACGATGTCTACCTGTTTGGCATTGGAATGTGGGAGCGCAGCTGGGAAAAGATGGGCGCGCATCCCGACACGCAGCAGCGCACGCGCGGCTGGCGCTTTTGCGTTTGGGCGCCCGACGTAAAGAGTGTCCATGTCATTGGTGAATTTAACGACTGGGATGAGGAAGCCAACCCGCTGGTGCCCGTGCATACAAGCGCTATTTGGGAAGGCTTTATTCCTGGCGCCGAGCAGGGCCAGCTCTATAAATATCTCATCGAGACCAACGAGGGCGAGAAGCTCTACAAGGCCGATCCGTATGCCTTTAAGGCCGAATGCCCTCCGGGTACCGCGAGCGTGCTGTGGACCCTCGATGGCTACAAGTGGAACGACGCCGCGTGGCTCAAGCGCCGCGCCGGCCACAACCATATGTCGCAGCCGCTCAACATCTACGAGGTGCATATTGGCTCGTGGAAGCGTCACGGCGACGCGCCGCAGGGCGAGCCCGACGAGTACGGTAACTACCCCGGCCCCATGGATCCCTTCCCCGCCCAGCGCGGTGAGTTTTACACCTACGACGATCTGTCGGTTGAGCTCGTAGACTACGTGCGCGACATGGGCTACACGCATATCGAGGTCATGCCGCTGATGGAGCATCCCTTCGATGGCTCTTGGGGCTACCAGACGACCGGCTACTATGCCGCCACGTCGCGCTACGGCAACCCGCAGCAGCTCATGCACTTTATCGATGCGTGCCACGAGGCGGGCATCGGCGTGATCATGGACTGGGTGCCCGGCGGTTTTTGCGCCGACTCTCACGGCCTTGCCACCTTTAACGGCCACATGCTGTTTGAGCACGAGATTCACCCCAACTGGGGCACACACAAGTTTGACTTCGCTCGCGGCGAGGTCCGCTCTTTCCTGGTCTCCAACGTGCTGTATTGGCTCGAGAACTTCCACGTTGACGGCATTCGCATGGACGGCGTGTCCAGCATGTTGTACCTCAACTTTGGCATCGACGATCCGGGGCAAAAGAAGTTCAACAAGTACGGTACCGAGGAGGACCTGGACGCCAGCGCGTTTATCCGCCAGGTCAACTGCGCCGTGGAGGCCCACTTCCCTGACGTGATGATGATGGCCGAGGAGTCCACTGCGTGGCCGCTCGTGACCTACCCGCCGCAGGACGGCGGCCTGGGCTTCCACTACAAGTGGGACATGGGCTGGATGAACGACACCCTGCACTACATGCAGACCGATTTTCCGTGGCGCCCCGGCAACCACGGCCTGCTCACGTTCTCCATCATGTACGCCTTTACCGAGAACTTCATTTGCCCGCTGAGCCACGACGAGGTCGTGCACGGCAAATGCTCGCTCATCGGCCGCATGCCGGGCGACTGGTGGCGCCAGTTTGCCGGCCTGCGCACGCTGGCCTTCTACCAGATGACGCACCCCGGCGCCAAGCTCAACTTTATGGGCAACGAGATCGGCCAGTTTATTGAGTGGCGCTACTACGAGTCCATCCAGTGGTTCCTGACCGAGGAGTACGAGACCCACCGTCATCATCAGGCGTTTATCAAGGCGCTCAACCACCTGTACACCGCCGAGCCCGCCCTGTATGAGCGCGGCTACACCGACGACGGCTTTACCTGGATTGACGCGGACAACTCCAAGCAGTCCATCGTGAGCTTTGTGCGCCAGGGCGAGGACGTCGACGACGACCTGGTGATCTTGATCAACTTTGACCCGGCGAGCTACGAGAGCTTCCGCGTGGGCGTGCCGCGCGAGGGTGACTGGGAGGTCATCTTCGATTCCGACCGTCCCGAGTTTGGTGGCAGCGGCTATGCCGGCAAGGAGCCCTACACCTGCTCGAGCGAGCCCTATCCCTGGAACGGGCAGATGGACTCCATCGAGATGAAGGTGCCCGGCCTGGCAGGCGTGGTGCTTAAGCGCCGCGGCCCCAGCAGCTATAAGCCGCCCGTGGTCGAGAAGCCCAAGAAGGCGACGCGCAAGCGTACGTCCTCGGTGAAGCCCAAGACTGCAGCTGCTAAGAAGGCTCCGGCCAAGGCGAAGGCTGCCAAGCCCGCTGCCAAGGCTTCGGCCAAGTCCACCACGGCCAAAAAGGCAGCCACTAAAAAGGCTGCTCCCAAGGCCAAGGCA
>DBEXKF010000289.1:0-4015 GCA_048175045.1 Collinsella sp. | reverse complement strand
GGCAGCCCATGTCGCCGTTAAAGGAGCGGAGCAGATCCTTCTCCACGATGTGGATGGCCTTGAGGGCCAGGGGATCGGTGAACACGGTGTGGAGGGTGGACACATAGGCCTCGATGGCGTGGGTCAGAGCGTCCATGCCGGTGGAAGCAGTCAGGCCGGCGGGCATGGAAGCCATCATGTCGGGGTCGACGACGGCGACCTCGGGGGCGTCGTTGGTGTCGACGCACACGAACTTTCGGACCTTCTCGGGGTCGGTGATGACGTAGTTGATGGTCACCTCGGCAGCGGTACCGGCGGTCGTCGGCACGGCTATGGTGAACACGGCGTGGTTCTTGGTGGGAGCAACGCCCTCGAGGCTGCGGACATCGGCGAACTCGGGGTTGTTGATGATGATGCCGATGGCCTTAGCGGTGTCCATGGAGGAGCCGCCACCGATGGTCACGATAGCGTCAGCCTCGGCGGCCTTGAAGGCCTCGACGCCGTCCTTGACGTTCTGGATAGTGGGGTTGGGCTTGATCTCGGAGTAGAGGCTCCAAGCGATGCCGGCGGCATCGAGCTCATCGGTCACCTTAGCGGTAACGCCAAACTTGACCAGATCGGGATCGGAGCAGACGAAAATCTTCTTGTAGCCGCGACGCTGGAGCTCGCCGGGGATCTCCTTGATGGCGCCGGAACCATGATAAGAGATGGTATTGAGAACGAAACGATTAGCCATTGATAGCCTCCCATCGTGTGCGGGGCACCCATTACGCCCCACGCTATGAGTCCCATCCTAACGCTTTTGAAACGAAAAACACGTGAGAACGTCAAATTTGTTAAAGCGTTTCAACAGATGATGAAAAATAATGCGGCAAAGGGACGGCCCCTTTGCCGCATTCGGTTACTTTCGGCAGCCCTCTTTCCAAGCCTCGGCCGCAACCTTCCAGCGTAAGCGCAAGTCGCGCTCGCGGTCGATGAACATGATGGCAAACGCGACAAACAGCAGCAAGCTCGCCACGACGATGGCGTGCAGGCCCATGCGCTCAATACACCAGTTGCCCAACACGGCGCCAAACACAAAGGTAAAGATCACGCCAAAGTACAGCAGGCCGTTTTCCAAAAAGCCGCGCCTGTGGGTGATGATGTAATCGTCCACGTTTTGCAGCGCGTTGCGCAAGTTGCCGATGCACATGGTCGTAGCGATGCCGTGACCGTGGATCTTGCGGAAGCTCTCGACCTGCATGCCGCAGGCAAACGAGGTGAGGCAGTTGGCGAGCAGGTTGAAATTGCCGCCCGGGATAAAGCTCACACCCAGCAAGATGACGGCTTCAAAGAACACCGTCACTTGGCGCCAGTGAATCACGCTGCCAAACCGTTCGTGTACCAGGTCGGCAAGCATAATGCCCACGGCAAACGACACCACAGGGAAGAAGTAGCGCCCCGCAAGTGCCCAATTGCCCTCCGAGATGCTCACGCCCACAAGCAGGATGTTGCCCGTCTGCGCGTTTGCGAAAACATGGTCGCGCCCAATGTACGAATACACATCCATAAAGCCGCCGGCGAGCGCCAGGATAATGCCCAGTTCGATGGACTCCGATATCTGTTTGGCACGCTGCATCGTCGTGCATCCTCCTTGTTGACGACCCTCTCGTGCGTTGGCGGAAACATAGCCGCCGTTCATACTGTAACCCATTGACAACATGGCGTGCGCGCGAGACGGGTTCTCCAACGCGCAGATACACAGTCTGGAAACAAACGGTGGGTGCGACACACGCATCGACGTGCCGATCCGCCAGCCCATGTACTCCACCAGTCTTTTTAGCGCCGTCCCAAAAAGACTGGTTACAATTACGTGCAGCATACTAACAACGGGAGGAATCGTGGCAAAAAAGCCTCAGCACGCTCAGAACAACCAGCGCAGTCAGCAGGGCAAACAGGGCCAGCAGCAAAAGCGCGGCGGTAAGGCGCAGGCCACGGTCGCCCGCACCAAGCATTCCCAAGCGACGCCCGCCCGCCCCTGGCGACCGGGCCGCGATAAGTTCCTCCCCGTCAGCCACGCCGACATGGATGCGCGCGGCTGGGACCAGTGCGACTTTGTCTACGTCTGCGGCGACGCCTATGTGGACCACCCCAGCTTTGGCATGGCCATCATCAGCCGCGTACTCGATGCACACGGCTACAAGGTGGGCATTATCTGCCAGCCCGACTGGACCGACCCCGCCAGCATCACGGTGCTCGGCGAGCCGCGCCTGGGCTTTCTCGTCAGTGCCGGCAACATGGACTCCATGGTCAACCACTATTCGGTGACCAAGCACCGCCGCCACACCGACGC
The DNA here is from genome assembly GCA_048175045.1 of Collinsella sp. Taxonomy (GTDB): domain Bacteria; phylum Actinomycetota; class Coriobacteriia; order Coriobacteriales; family Coriobacteriaceae; genus Collinsella. The sequence goes on along the minus strand of DBEXKF010000289.1, from coordinate 1,704 downwards.
CTACACGCCCGGTGGCGAGGAGGGGCGCCGTCCCAACCGAGCCGTCACGGTCTACGGTAACCTCATCCGCCAGACGTTCAAGGACGCCCCCATCATCATCGGCGGCATCGAGGCAAGCCTGCGCCGCCTGGCCCACTACGACTACTGGCAGGACAAGCTCAAGCGCTCGGTACTGCTCGACTCGGGCGCCGACATTCTCATCTACGGCATGGGCGAGCACGCGATCGTCGAGATCGCCGACGCGCTCGACGCGGGACTGCCCGTCGATCAGATTACCTATATCAACGGCACCGTCTACCGCACGGGTTCGCTCGATGAGGTCTACGACTACGACCTGCTGCCCAGTTGGGACGACCTTGCCGCCGACAAGCTCAACTACGCGCGCAGCTTTAACGTGCAGCAGCAGAATATGGACCCTATCACCGGGCATCGCCTGGTAGAGCCCTACCCCAACAGCGTCTATGTGGTGCAGAACCCGCCGTCGGCGACACTCACCACCGACGAGATGGACGAGGTGGCCGAACTCCCCTACGCACGCGATTGGCATCCCGATTACGACGCGGCGGGCGGCGTGCCGGCTTTTGCCGAGATCAAGTTTTCCATTAGCTCCAACCGCGGCTGTTTTGGCGAGTGCTCGTTTTGCGCCCTCACCTTCCACCAAGGCCGCGTGCTGCAGATGCGCAGCCACGACTCGATCATGCGCGAGGCCGAGCTGCTCACGCACGACCCCGAGTTTAAGGGCTACATCAACGACATAGGAGGGCCGACGGCCAACTTTAGCCGTCCCGCCTGCGACAAGCAGCTCAAGCACGGCGTGTGCAAGAACAAGCGCTGCCTGTGGCCGAGTGTATGCAAGAACATGGTGGTCGACGAGAGCGGCTACACACAGCTGTTGCGCGACCTGCGCCAGCTGCCGGGCGTCAAAAAGGTCTTCGTGCGCAGCGGCATCCGCTTTGACTACACCATGGCCGATGCCTCGGACGAGTTTTTGCGCGAGCTGCTGGAGCACCATGTCTCGGGCCAGCTCCGCGTGGCGCCCGAGCACGTGAGCGACGCGGTGCTGTCCGTGATGGGCAAACCGAGCCGCGCCGTCTACGACGCGTTCTGCCGTAAATTTGAACGCTTGAACCGCGAATACGGACTCAAGCAGTTCGTGGTGCCGTACCTGATCTCGAGCCACCCGGGTTCAACCATGAAGGAAGCTGTGGACCTTGCCGAAGCCGTGCGCGACATGGGCTACATGCCCGAGCAGGTGCAGGACTTCTACCCCACCCCGTCCACCATGTCGACGTGCATGTACTACACCGGCGTGGACCCGCGCACCATGCAGCCGATCTATGTGGCGCGCGACCCGCACGAGAAGGCCATGCAGCGTGCGCTCATCCAGTATCGCAAGCCCGAGAACTACAAGCTGGTGCGCGAGGCGCTGGAAAAAGCCGGGCGTCGTGACCTGATCGGCTATACAAAGCATTGTCTGATTCGCCCCGTGCCGCCACGCCCGGGCGAGACGTCTGCTGGCGGTGGGCATGGCACCGGCAAGAAGGGCGGCAAGCCGCACGGTGGCGCCGCCGGCAAGGGGCCCAAGGGCAGCAAGGGCCACGGCGGCATGTCGCGCGCACAGAACACCGCGGGCCGCAACCGTGCGGCCCAGGGGCGTCAGGGCGCCAACGGCGGCGGCAGGCGCAACTAGGGCAGTGGTGGGGG
>DBEXKF010000288.1:0-4018 GCA_048175045.1 Collinsella sp. | reverse complement strand
CATGTTGATGGGGGAGGGTGCTATGGCTCGCGAGGGCGCTCGTTCTAAGGATTCGGCTAAGCCTGGCATCAAGGAAGTTGCAGCGGTGGCGGGGGTTTCGCCTACTACGGTATCTCGCGTGCTTAATAATCGCGGCTATATTAGCCAAGAGACCCGCGATAAGGTCCATGCCGCGATGGAGCGCGTCAACTATGCACCCAACGATATCGCCCGTGCCATGCTCAACGGTCGCCTGAATCTAATCGGTATGATCGTCCCCTATGTCAGCAGCCCGTTTCATGCCCAAGCGGTCCAAGCCGTTGAGCGTACCCTGGCCGAAAACGGTTTTAAGATGCTGCTGTGCAATAGTGCCAATCGACCTGATCTTGAGCGTTCTTATATCGATATGCTTCGGCGCAATATGGTTGATGGCGTCATTGTCAATTCGCTTAATATCGGTGCCGAGGCGTATGCCGAGATGGGCTTGAGTCTGGTTGGTATCGACTGCGACCTTGGCGAGGCCTCTGTTCAGATTGCGAGCGACAGCTATAGCATCGGCGAACTTGCCACGCGTCGCCTGATTGATGACGGGTGTTCGCGCATCTTGTGCCTGCGCAACAATAGCCGCATGCGTATGCCTGCCAATAAGCGTACCGATGCCTACCACGATGTTGTAGAGCAGGCTGGTTTGCCCGCGCTTGTCCGTGAGGTCGAGTTCGTTAAGTCTGACGACGAAAAGAGCGCGGTCGTTGCGAAGATCCTCGATGAGAACCCTGATATTGACGGCATCTTTGCGGGAGACGACACGATGGCGGCTATCTGTCTTAACGTGATGAAGCAGCGCGGCTTGAGCGCTCCGGACGATATTAAGGTCGTGGGCGCGGATGGCGCCCGCCGCACTATGACGTTTATGCCTGACTTAACAACCGTTCGTCAAGATATCGATCGCATCGGAGAGCTCGCGGCGCAATCCATCATCGCTCTTGTTAACGGTGAAAAGCCCGAATCGAATACCAAGCTTCCTGTCGAACTTATCGAGGGTAAAACCGCGTAATTCACCCCGCGCCAAAAGAATCCCTCAAACGCCTCCAATAACCGTTCGCCGGCATATGTCAACCGTTTGCCGACGACTGGAACTGCGAAAAGACGTATTGGTGTGAAAACGTTTGACATATGAAAACGATTGACATATCTTGCAGTTGTACCGAGTTAGTATCACGTGGGAAGGAAGTCTCGGATGCACAAGGTGTATTACCAGCCTGAGGGAATTTGGGTGGGCGACATCATGCCGTACGGCGAGGACGGCACGTTCTATCTCTATCATCAGCGTGACACGCGAAACCCCGGACCTTTCGGAGAGCCGTTTGGCTGGGCACTCGCGACAACCAAGGACTTCGTCAATTACAAAGACTTTGGCGAGAGCCTTGAGCGTGGCGGCGACGAGGAAGTCGACCAGTATGTTTATGCCGGCACGGTGTTTAAGGTGGGCGACAAGTACCATGCGCTCTACACTGGTTGCAATCGCGATAAGGTCCGCGCACGTTTGATGAAGCAAGTTCTTCTTCACGCAACGAGTGACGACGCCGTCAAGTGGGAGAAGAACATCGCCGAGACGCTGCTTCCGCCCCAGGAGGGTTACGATGACCGCAACTGGCGCGATCCCTTTGTGCTTTGGGATGAGGAGAACGAAGAGTACATGCTCATCCTCGGCACGCGTGTGGGCGAGGACAAGCGTCTGATGACCGGTCGTCTGGTCAAGTTCACCTCCAAGGACCTGGATACCTGGGAGTTCCAGGGCGACTGGTGGAATCCGGGCCTGTACACCATGTTTGAGATGCCTGATCTTTTTAAGATGGGCGACTGGTGGTATCTGGTGTTCTCTGAGTACAGTGATGGCAACAAGACCCGTTACCGCATGTCTCGCTCTATCAACGGTCCCTGGATCACTCCTGCGGACGATTCCTTCGATGGCCGTGCGTACTATGCCGCGCGTACCGCATTTGATGGCGAGCGCCGCGTTCTCTTTGGTTGGGTTCCTACGCGTGACGAGGGCGGTGACCCCAGCTCTTACCTGTGGGGCGGCACCTTTATGCCCCTCGAGATCGTTCAACGTGCCGACGGAACGCTTGGCACCAAACTCCCCGACAGCATGCTTGGCGCCTTTGGCGAGGCCAAAACAGTCGAGGCCTTTGAGCTTTCCTGCGAGTCGGGCAAGGTCGAGCAGGTGCTCGCCGCGGATGCCGGTTCCACCTATATGCTCGACGCTGACATCGAGCTCACCGGTGACGCTGCCGGCTTCTCGGTGAAGCTTGCCGAGGACGCCGAGTCCGGTCTTGCCTATGAGTTCCGCGCCAACCTGCGTGAGGGCAAGCTCGAGTTTACGGCTGCCCCCCAGTATCCATGGTTCCAGGTCAACAACATGGGCCTCGAGCGTCCGTTGTTCTTTAAGCGCGAGGGCACTCACCATGTGCGCCTGGTCGTTGACGACGATATCGCGACCATCTTTGTCGATGATGTTGCGCTCAACGCTCGCTTCTGCAATAAGCAGGGCCAGGGTGTGGCGCTGACGGTCACCGACGGTACGCTCAAGTGCGCAAACGCAACGATTGCGTCTCTGTAATGGTGGCAAAACGTCCTATGATTTCGTAAGGGAATGGAGAGGAACATGGACTACAAAGTAGTGTCTCAGCAAGTCGTCGATAACGTCGGCGGTCTGGAGAACATCGAGGGTGCCACGCATTGCGTTACGCGTCTGCGTTTGGTGCTCAAGGATACGAGCAAGTACAACAAGGCCGAGCTCGAAAACATCGATGGCGTCAAGGGCGTGCTGTACAACAGCGGCCAGCTCATGATCATCTTCGGTACCGGTACCGTCAACAAGGTCTACGATGAGTTTATGGCTCTGACGGGCGTTAAGGAGATCAGCGCTTCCGAGGTCAAGGGCGCCGAGGCGGACAAGAAAGGCAAGTTCTTCTCTGTCCTCAAGGTGTTCTCGGACATCTTTATCCCCATCATTCCCGCCTTCGTCGGTGCCGCTATCATCATCGGCCTTAAGTCGCTGATCGTTGCCAACGGCCTCTTTGGCATGGAGGGCAGCCTCGCCGACCACAGCGAGTTCCTCAAGAACCTCGCAAGCTTCTTTGCCATTATTGCCACCACCTTTGACTACCTGCCTGTCCTGGTTATGTATAGCGCGGTCAAGCGTTTTGGCGGCAACCCGATCCTGGGTATCCTCGTCGGTATCGTCATGGTTCACCCGAGTCTTATGAACCGCAATGCGTTTGTTATGGATCCGTCGGGTGCTGAGTACTGGAACTTTGGTCCGCTCTCCATCCCCATGGTTGCTTTCCAGGGCGGCGTGTTCCCTGCAATCCTGACTGCCTGGTTTATGGCCAAGGTCGAGAAGATTGCCCAGAAGTACATCCCCGAGGTCGTTTCGTTCGTCTTTGTCCCGACCGTTACCCTGATTCTTGCTAACGTCGCCCTGTTCACCGTGTTCGGCCCGCTCGGCAACCTGATCGGCGACGTCCTCGCCGGCGTAATCGATATCCTGTACAAAAGGATGGGCGTCTTCGGTGCCTTTGTCTTTGCCGCATTCCTGCAGCCGCTCGTCGTTACCGGTACGCATCAGTTCATCCAGGGTATCGAGGCAAACCTCGTTGCCACGACTGGCTTCAACTACATCCAGGCAATCTGGTCGGTTTCCATCATCGCCCAGGGCGGCGGCGCCATCGGCATGTACCTCATTCACAAGAAGCATTCCAAAGAGCGCAACATCTGCATGTCGTCCTTTATCCCGACGCTGGTCGGTATCTCCGAGCCCGCAATCTTTGCTGCAAACATGCGCTACTCGATCATCCCGTTCATCTGCGCTTGCATCGGTGCAGGCTGCGGCGGTGCCTTCGTGAAGCTCTTTGAGGTGCGCGCCATCGGTCAGGGTCTGACCGGCGTGCTTGGCCTGCTCATCGTTACGCCCGAGACGCTCGTGTGGTATGTGGCTGGCAATCTCATCGCCTTCATCGTGCCGATCGTCTTGATC
>DBEXKF010000287.1:0-6218 GCA_048175045.1 Collinsella sp. | reverse complement strand
CATAGAAGCAAATGCGGGGGTGGCGGACCTCCCCGCCAATTACCAGATAGAGGGGCTAGGGCCTGGGCGTTCCGCAGTTGCTGCAGAACTTGCCGCCGTTTTCGCTGCCGCAGTTGGGGCAGAACCACTTGGCCGGTGCCGGGGCGGGTGCGGGACTACCGCACTCGGAGCAGAACTTGCCGGTGTTGGTGGCGCCGCAGCTGCAGGTCCACGTGCCGGCCGCGGGGGCAGCGGCAGGAGTCGGTGCGGGGGCGGGTGCCGGAGCTGGCTGTGGGGCGGCCTGCTGCTGTGCCTGGCCGGCGGCGAACAGCTGGCTGGCGTTCATGCCGCCCATACCACCCGCCATGCCCATGCCCATAAAGCCTGCCATCGCGTCGTTGGGGTTGGCGGCTGCTGCGCGCATCGCATCGCTCTGGGCGCTGGCGATGTTGGCAGCTGCCATGGTGGGATCGCGCATGACCGCGGCTTTCTGCAGGTCCTTGATCATCTGCTCGTCTTCTTGCGAGGCGGCGATGGAGTTGACGCCAAAGCTCACGATCTCGACACCGCGCAGGTCGCGCCAGTCGGCGGAGAGGACCTCGTTGAGCGCGCGGGCGAGCTCGGTGGTGTGGCCGGGGATGGCACTGTAGCGGATGCCCATCTCCGAGATCTTGGCAAAGGCGGGCTGCAGAGCGGTGAGCAGCTCGGACTTAAGCTGGCTGTCGATCTTATCGCGCGTGTAGCTATCGGTCACGTTGCCGCACACATTGGTGTAGAACAGCAGCGGGTTGGTGATACGGTACGAATACTCGCCGTTGCAGCGCACAGAAATGTCGACGTCCAGACCAATGTTGTTGTCGACCACGCGGAAGGGCACGGGCGAGGCGGTGCCGTACTTGTTGCCGATGATCTCCTTGGTGTTGATGAAGTAGACGCGCTGGTCCTTGCCCGCGTCGCCACCAAAGGTAAAGCGGCTGCCGATATTGGCGAACGTCTCCTTGATGGAGTCGCCCAGATTGCCGCTAAAGACGCTCGGCTCGCTGCCGGTATCGAAGACGAACTCGCCGGGCTCCAGCGCAACCTCGATGATCTTGCCGTTTTGCACCACGAGCATGCCCTGGCCATCGTTGACGGCGATGACGGAGCCGTTTGAGATGACGTTGTCCTCGCCACGCGTGTTGGAGCTGCGGCCGCCGGTGCGTTTGCTGCCCTTGCAGGCCAAGACGTCAGCAGGCATCGATTCGCAGTAGATAAATTCCTTCCACTGGTCGGCCATGACGCCGCCGGCAGCACCCAATCCAGCTTTCAAGAGTCCCATGGTGATCTTCCTTTCTCGTCAAAGGCCGGGTGATATTGGTCAGAATGGCTAGTCGTCCTTGTTGTCCTTCATGACAACCGTGGTCTCGGTATGGCTAAAAGTGTCGTGCTTCTCGGTCAGGTCGAGGTCTCCGCAGTAGTAGTCGGCGTGGGTTGCCTCGTTGGCTGTCTTGAGCTGGCTCACGAGTATCAGGTCCGCAACGACCATGATGACCAGCGGAACGACGATATTGATGAGGATGCCCTCAAGGTCAAAATCGAAATATGCTGGATCGAAGGCGTTTTCGCCCAGGCATCCGATACGCGCGATGACAAAGGCTAGCGCGAAAAATAGCACCGAGGCGATAGCGAGCTTGGACTTGGAGCAGGGAAGCTCGCCGACCATGCGACCGGTCTGGCCGTTCATGGCAAACAGGTAGCTCTTGCCGTTCCACGAGGTAGAGAGCATCCAGACGGGAAACAGGGCATAGTCGCTGTCTTCCCAGGTGTAGTCGAGCTGCTTGCTTTCGACCGTGGCGTCGTCGTACTCGTCGACGACGGTCTCGCGCAGGGCCGAGATTGTGCTTTCCTCCATGCGGCGTTCGGCGCGAGCCTTGCACGTTTCGCAGTCCTCGTCGTAGCGGTTGGCGATGTAGCCGGGCATATACGCGACCGAGAACGGGCGCAGGGCATCGTAGTCAAACGGCTCGATGGCATCCATGTGGCCGTCGGGCATCTTGGACGATCCGTCGACGGGCACGCGATTAAACGAGATGTTTCCCTTGCGGTAGGCGTCGTAGTGGTCGGTGGTCGTGACGGTACGATCGGATTCCTCAGTCACGGTCTCGTTGGTCGCATCAAAGTACACTTCGCCGTCCACGCGGGCGCCGTAAAGCCAAAACGGCACGTAAACGCCTTGGACTTCGTCGATGTGGTTGCCGGTGACAAAGCTCTTGGGCAGCAGAATCTTGCCCTTGTAATGCTCTTTAAGTGCGGCCATAACGTCGTCGCGCCCGAGCTTAAACGGAATCACCAGGTCGGGTGAAAAGTCGCCCGAGAGCTGACCGGGTGCCACGGCGGGGTTGCCGCAGTACGGACAGGTGGTAACGGCGACGGTACCGTCCGAGATTAGCTCGGCGCCGCACGACGAGCAGATATAACCGGCGTTTTGGGCGAGCTCCTGCACCGCAGCATCGGCGGCGGGCTTGGGCGCTGCTGCTGCGGCGTCGGCTTTGGCGTCTGCCTTGTCCTGGCGCTCGCGATAGAGGGCCTCGACCTCTTCGACTTCAAAACGTGAGTCGCAGTAGTCGCAGACGAGCTTTTGCTCGGCACTGGCAAAGTGAAGGGGGCCGCCACACGCAGGGCACTGATAGTTGACGCTCTCGAAGGCCATGATCGGTCCTTTCCGTGCCGGAGGCTATGCGCCGATGGCGCCGCCGCAGTATTCGCAGCGCCCACTGGCATCGGGAATGGTGGTCGCACCGCAGAAGGGGCAGGTCACCGCAGTCTTGGGGGCCTTGGCGGCCACGACGCTTTCGCGCGTCTCCTGGCGCAGCTGCACCAGCGCGTCGCGGACCTCGGTTGCCTGGCGCTTGGCCTCGCGGTATTCGATGGAACCGCGCTGATCGATGGTGGAGTCGTTCACGCGCAGGTTGATCTCGGTAAAGTACGGCGTGTTGACGTGAATGGTCAGGTTAAAGTCGTAATCCAGGTCGTAGCGCGGCGGGTTGTAGCTCTCGCGCTCGCCATCTTTGGTCTCGCGATAGATCTCGGTGCGATGCTCGTCGATATCCATATCGCAGCCGAGTACCTGTGAGAACTCGATGATGTCGGGATTGGCGTCGCGCCAGCGGCTCTGCGAGGTAATGATCAGCAGGCCCGCGTCCTCATCGAGCATGATGTTGGTGCGCCCGGCAGAGAGCGTGCGCGTGGGGTTGAACGACGCCAGACGCTCGGCATTGGCCTCGCGGTAGGCGAGCTGCTCGCGGATATCGTCCGCGGTGCTGGAACGATAGCCGTGGAAGTAGGGGGAGAGCTTGCCGACGCACTCTTTGCACAGGTAGCCTTCGTTGATCTTGGTCTTCCCCAAAAGTCCCAGCTCGGTACCGCAAATCGCGCACTCTTTCTTCTCGAACATCTTGTCAAAGAAGCCCATGGCTGCCTCCCATCAACAGGTAGCGTGTGTCACTTTTGATGATGGGGGAGTGCGCGATCTTTCACGATACCCAGACGGCTCAAGGAGTCTCCACAACTGGGACACATGGCCCATTTTTGACTAGTCATTGGGGACGTTCTTAAACGACTAGTCGCGGGGGACACTCTTCGGCCACTCATTGGGGACGTACTTAAATGAGTGGTAGTTGGAGACACTCCTTGCCGAGCTAGAGGCCGCGCGTGCCCCTTCTGGTCCATGAGGCTCAAAACCGCGGTGTGACGTGAACGGCTGGGGTCAAATTTGCAGCATTTCAAGCCTGGCTTCGATATTGAGACTGGTTCTTTATCAAAATAGATTTCCAGACAATTGAGCGGCTGGGGGTTAACCATGAGGGGCATGGGAGACACAAGCGCATATTTGCGTCGGGGCATTCGGGAGATTATATGCCTGGTGCTGTTCTTCTTCACGTTTTTGGCGTGCGAGTATCTTTTTGATGTGCGCATGGCCGAGTTCGTGTCTCCGAACGAGGTCGTTATTTATGAGAGCCTTGTCATCGGCGCGAGCGTGATTGGCTTTTTTGTGCGTCCCATTCTGTACTATCGCCGTCCCCATGCCATTGACGCGACGAGTGACGTCACGGGCGTTTTGCTGGTGGCGGCATTGCTGCTGTTGATTATGGCGGTTCAGGTTGAGGTGGTAATTACCGGCGGTTTGGTGGCGTGCTGCGCGCTGGGCTACTGCGGATCGACTGCTCATGCAAATTTTGCGAGGCGCTTTGCGCGAACGCCCTGCTTGGCGCGCGCCGCCGCACTTTCTTACGCCATGGGCGTTCTGGTGCAGGTTCTCAACCACATGGTGGTGCCTGTCGGCATTCCTCAGCAGGCTGTTCTGGTCGTCTGTGCGATCGCGCAGGTGGCGTTGCTCCACGGTGCCCGACGCGCCAAGCTGCGCGACGAGTCCGATCCCAGCTTTGAACCCAGTGTTGCCGGGCTTTCGGTAGATGCTTTGGAATATGGCGCCAAGTGGCAAGACGATCCCGAGGCAAAGGCGGCATTCCGTCGCGCCGTAGTTCGCCTGACCGTGGCGACGGCGTATCTTTCCAGCGTATTCGCCGCTCTCAACGCGGGCTTCACGACCCTGCATGCTGTCGGAGCCGTCGATTTGGGTGACTGGCCGCGCCTGCTGCTTGTCGTGAGCTCGTTGGCTGCCGGCGTCCTATTTGACCTGCACGGCCGCTCGTATATGAATATCGGCATGACATGTGCCGCCATACTGTCCACGTTTTCGTTCTTTGTGCTCATCGTCGACGGCAATGGCGGCAACGAGCTTGCTGCCACGATCATTTTTTATCTGGGCTTGGGCTTTTTCGTGGTGTTCTTTACCACAAAATATGCCGCCGTCTCGCTCTATGCGCGCTGGTCATTTTTTTGGCCGTGCATGGGTCGCGTCGTCAACAACGTGTGCTCGATGTTCGTGACGGCGCCGGCAGTGGCGATTATCTCGAGTCAAAATGTGCTGGCTGCGGTCGGTGCGGCGCTCGTGATGTTTGTGGGCATTGCGATTACGCTGCTGGGGCAGTTGGGGCAACGGGCCGATGATGCCGCGATGCGGGACGGACTGCCGCTTGCCACCGACGATCTTGGTGGGGATCTTGCGCCCACATGCTCCGACCCCGAGCCCGTGGAGGCAGCGGAGCTCACGTCCGATGAACGCCTTGATGCCTTCGTCGCCACCTTTGGGCTTACAGAGCGCGAGCGCGATATTCTTGAGGTCTTGGTCGTTTCGGACCAGAGCGTTCAGGACATCGCCACAACGCTCTTTCTTTCGCGCTCCACGCTCTATCGCCACATTTCCTCGATCAACAAAAAGGCCGGTACCGCCTCGCGTGTGGCCCTTATCAACTTCTTCTGGTCCTGGACACCCAAGGACTAGCTAACCTCCCAATAAGTTGCGGTGGAATAGTCCCTAAATTAAAGTCACGGGGCTTTAAACAGGAACTATTTCACCGCAACTGCTGGGGGGATAGACTGCGGCGGCGGCAGAGGCAGCGGCAGCGGCGTTGGCAGCTGTGGTAGTGGCAACGGCAGCTGGCAGGGTGTTTTCCGTCTACTTGCTACAGCAGCTCGCCGTGGCGGGCAATGTAGCGGCACTTTGCCAGCTGGGTGAGCGCGATATAGGCGGTAACGATGCCAATGAGCAGCCCAAAAAAGCTCGTGGGCAGCGGCATGAGGCCGAGCACATCGGCGATGGGGCTTGCCGGCAGCCAGGTGACGAGCGCCAGGCCCAGCACGGTAAGAACGCACAATGCGGGCGCGGCGTGGTCGCGCGGGCTCGGCAGATGCGGGGAGCGCAACATGTGGACCACGAGTGTCTGCGACCACATGGACTCGACAAACCAGCCGCTCTGGAAGAGCGCAGCAAAGGTCGCCATACCCGCGACGTCGCCCGCGGCGGCAAGCTCGGACCAGCTTGCGTCCACGGCGGCGGGGCACACGACAAAGAAGAGCGCGGCGAAGGTCACGATGTCAAACAGCGAGCTCACGGGGCCCAGCTCGAGCATAAAGCCCTTGATGGATGCGGCGTCCCAGGCACGCGGGCGGGCAGTCCAGGCGTCATCGACGGTGTCCCACGGCAGTGCGATGCACACGATCTCGTAGACCAGCGACAGCAGTACCAGCTGCAGGGCGCTCATGGGCAAAAACGGCAAGAACAGGCTCGCGACGGTCACGGACAGCACATTGCCAAAGTTGGAGCTCACCGTGGTCTTGAGGTACTTGAGCAGGTTGCC
>DBEXKF010000286.1:0-2222 GCA_048175045.1 Collinsella sp. | reverse complement strand
CTCGACCGCGTGGCCCAAGGTGCCCTTTACCGAGCAGATGCGCGACGAGGGCTACACCATCCTGTGCCCGCAGATGGCGCCGATCCACTTTGACCTGGTCAAAGAGGTGTTCCGTGGTGCTGGCTACAACTTGGAGCTGCTGCCCTCGACCGATCACGACGCTGTCGAGGCTGGCCTGCGCTATGTGAACAATGACATTTGCTACCCGTCGATTCTGGTAACGGGCCAGATTATGGAGGCCATCGAGAGCGGCCGGTACGACCTGTCCAAGACGGCCGTGGTTATCAGCCAGACCGGCGGCGGCTGCCGTGCCACCAACTACATCGCACTCATCCGCAAGGCCCTGCGCGAGAGCGGCCACCCCGAGATCCCGGTGATCTCGCTTTCGGCCGTGGCGCTCGGCGAGGATAACCCCGGCTTTAAGATTACGCCGGCGCTGCTTAAGCAGGCAGTCTACGCGGTGCTCTTTGGCGACGTGATGATGCAGATGCTCTATCGTTGCCGCCCGTACGAGGCCACGCCCGGCGCCGCCAACGCGCTCTACGAGGAGTACATGGCGCGCGCCCGCAAGCTGGCGCCCAAGTTCAACAGGCACAACTACACCAAGCTTGCGCGTGAGGCCATCCGCGCGTTCGACACCATGCCGCTCGTGGGCGAGGGCACCAAGCCGCGCGTGGGCGTGGTCGGCGAGATTCTGGTCAAGTTCCACCCCACGGCCAACAACCACGTGGTCGATGTCATTGAGCGCGAGGGCTGCGAGGCTGTGGTGCCGGGCCTGCTCGACTTCTTCCTGTACTCCATGAGCAATGCCGAGCTGCAAAAAGACGAGCTGGGAAGCTCTGCCACGGCGCGCGCTAGCATGCAGGCACTCATTAAGCTGGTGGACTGGATGCGCACGCCGGTGGAGGAGATGCTCGAAAAGTCCCGCCGTTTCGAGGCGCCCGAGCGCATTGGCACCATGGCGGACAAGGCTCGTACGGTGCTTTCGGTGTGCAACAACATGGGCGAGGGCTGGTTACTCACGGCCGAGATGCTCGATCTGATTGACCACGGTGCGCCCAACATCATCTGCACGCAGCCCTTCGCGTGCCTGCCCAATCACGTGGTGGGCAAGGCCGTGATCAAGGAGCTGCGCCGTCAGCACCCCGAGAGCAATATCGTCGCGGTGGACTACGACCCCGGTGCGTCCGAGGTCAACCAGCTCAACCGTATTAAGCTCATGATTAGCGTGGCCAAGGAGAACATGCGCGCCGGTAAGGGCTTTAAGCTCGAGAAGGTGGCGCCGCTCGCGATGGACGAGGTCACTGGCCAGATGCGTGCCCATGACGGCTGCGTGAGCTGCGGCTCGGTCGACGAGAGTGCCGTGGCGTCGGTCGCTGAGCGCCTGGGACGCGGTGTGAAGTAGCTAAATTATTCCGACGCTAACAGCGGCTTGCCGAAATAGCGTGTGAGGTGCGGTGGCGGCCATCTGGCTGTCGCCGCGCCATCTTTCTCTGGCTTGGTCTAGGGCGCTGCAGACAATGAATGGTGCGGTCAGTGCTCGGCTCAACCCGCTGAGAAGGTGGGACAGAGCCGTGTATTTCGGTAGTGGGGCACAGGCTTGCGGGTGGTGAGTGGGTCACTGATTTGGCAAGAGTCTGTCAGGTCCTCGTTGTTTTCTCTCGGAAAACTTCAAAAAACCTGGGCTGACCCACGTTTCTGTTCTGGCGGAATACGTTGCTGCTTTGCATGGAATTAGCATGCCCGTCATATTCAGCTGGAAAGGTCTCCTCTTTCAGCGCTTTTTAAACATCGAGAGAGCCGGCGTGCCTCAAGTTGAATGCAGCTTATCGCGTGATGAGTCTGCGCTTGGGTATCGTTTGAATTTGAAACGCAGTAAAAAGGGATTGATATTCTGTCTTGTTCGCTTAGGCAAACGATTTTTGCTGGATAGCCTATCCTGATTTGAGACGCTTGTGAGGCCATGGTCAGAATAATCCCATGCTTATGAATCAGAAAATCGGACAAATTTTGCTGGTCTGCTAAGTTAATATTCTCGTAGGAAGGGGAAAGGCCCAGATGGTTAAATACTGAGTTTATTCTCTTTCGACAATATCGAATGTCACAGGTGTTTGTAATTGGATATCGAGCCACCGCGTTTAGATTTGCCGTTGCGCGACTGGCTAATGGGTGACTGCTTTCAACTAAGAGGTTGACTTCGGCATTCAATAAAAAATGTGATT
>DBEXKF010000285.1:0-1761 GCA_048175045.1 Collinsella sp. | reverse complement strand
CTTCTTTGTCTTAAAGTTCGGGTTGACCTTGGCAAGGTCGGAGCCTGCGGAATGCTCGCCCTTGATCTCCTTGAAAACGCGCCGACCGTTGACAATGGGCGTCGAACCGGGCGCAAGCGCCGTGTCCAACACCTTCTGCTGGTCGCCTGCGCTCATCTTGCGGAACGAGCCGGACGGTATGCCGTAGTCCTCGAGCTGCCGCGAGAGCCGCTTGCGCGCCTCGGTCTTGGATACGCCCGCCACGTCCAGCTTGCGCTTGGTGCCGGGCATCTCCATGAACTCTGAGATGGTGCGGTTCGCGGGCTTCGCGCCGGTGACGGCGGGCTTGCCCGCCTTCCATTCCTCGTAGGTCATGCCCTCGGGCAGTCGGCTGAAACGCTCGCCGTCGAGCACATCGAGTCCGTCACAGCACGCCACCAGCGTGCAGCGGCAGTTGCACGTCTCGGCATACGGCGCCTCCGGGTCGCCGGGATAGCGGCACCCGTTGCTGAACTTCTCGCCGACCTCGACCTTCTCGCGGTCAATCTTCCTGTGGCTCGAGCGCGTGCGCAGGTCGAGCGTCGCCACCCATTCCTGCTGCACCTTGATACCGAGCCCCTTGGCCCTCTTGTAGCTGTCGACGCGCCCGGCGTTCTCCGCCGCAGTCGTCGAGGTGCGCGCCAGACGCACCGCCGCCGCGCGGTTCGCCCCCGTCACGTCCTGCATGCGCTTGGCTATCATTGGTATCGACTCGCCGAGCAGCACGCCCTGCGTAATCTGGTTGGCGATGAGCCGGCGGTTCCACGCCACGTCCTTGACGACGTTGACGGAGGGCTTGGGCAGGTAGCTGTCGTGGTCGGTAAGCAGCCTCTGCACGGTCGAGGCGTCCTGGAGCGCGTAGGCCGTGTCAACGCCAACGGCGCTCTCGACCTGCCACGTGCCGTAGTTGTAGTTCTCGGCGTAGACCTCGGGCAGCCTACCCTCGATGGCGGCGGCTGCGACGACGTTCGCATGCGTCATGGCCTCGGCGCACTGCTTGAGGACGATTCGGTAGCGCCTGCCCGCCGCTATCTTCCCGCTTCGCCAAGACCTATATTGAGCCTTGGTGATCTCGCCGGCCTCAAGCCGCTCGCGCATTTTCTCGTCGTCGGCCTCGAACTGCGCCAGATAGCGCTTGAGGTTGTCGTAGGCCGTCTTGCTCGCCTCGCCGTACACTCCCGCCACCTCGCGCTCGAACGCCCGAATCTCGGCGTCTGAGAACTCGTGAGCGCTATCCTTCGCCATGCGCCGCCTCCAATCGTCGGCACACATGGTCGCCCGCGCATAACGGAAAAGGGCCCCGACCGAAGCCGGGTCCCTTCCCTACTCGCCGTCCGCCTCTAGCATCTGGCGTACCTCGTCGCGCCAGCGCTCGGGAACGCTCTCGAGCGTGCGCTTGCCGCTTTTCACGGCGCGGTAGTAGATCTTCGCCAAGTTACTCACCTCCAACGATGTCGCCGAGCTCGAGAAGGGCCGCTTGCGAGTCGGCGACCTGCTGCTGGAGCGATGCGATCTGCTCCTCCATGCTCATGCCGTCCGCCTCGTGAGCCGTCCAGACGGTGTCAAAGTCGGCCTTTGCGCCCTCGACCGTCAGCTCGCCAGTCGGGTCGGTGAAGTGCAGCTCCTCGTAGGTGAACACCTTCACCTTGACGGAGCCGCCCTCGCCCCCCTGCTCCACGCGCTCGCCCTCGGCGATGCCGCGGCGCAGCCAGACGTCGGTCCCCGCGATCTCGACCGTCTCGG
>DBEXKF010000284.1:0-10709 GCA_048175045.1 Collinsella sp. | reverse complement strand
CGAACCCGGAAGCTAAGCCCCATCGCGCCGAGAGTACTGCGGGGTCAGCCCGTGGGAGGCCAGGGCGCCGCTGACCGGTGGACGGCACCGAGCCGTACGCTTGAACTGAGAAGGGGGAGGCCTCGCGGCCTCCCCCTTTTTGCGTTTATGGGGCGTAAATGACTCTATTACACCAGACGATCTTATCGTTTTTGGTATTGAGCCTTTATTTAAAGAAGATAAATCGAATAACAAGGGCAACTGCTATGGCCACAATGATCAAAAGCAGGATTGTCAGTCGATGCTGCTTGCGTCTTTTTCTTGACGAAACGAAGATTGATTTTCCCTGTTTTGGCGTTTCGAGATAGCGAGCCGAATGCGTCAAGGTTTGCTTGGGTCGAGAACCTCTTTGTTGATGAGCGGCTGATGCTTTCAGTGGCTCATCACTAGCTGCGCTGTTTTTAGATAATGGTGCGTCTTTTAGATATACAGGGTCTCCCGAGGCGACGCCCATATGTTTACGTCCCGTTTGGGCATCCTCGAGTGTTTGATATCGATTTCTCGTCACATACTCGGGCTCCTGATCATTAATGGGCTCTTGCGAGATGTGGGGGCGATGGAACCGCGGCGGCTGCGTGGAAGTATCTTCGCCCCGCGTCGGCATAAACATTTTGTTCTGGTTTTGGTCGTCCATGATGCCCTTTAGCTCGTTACCAACAACGTGTACGCGCTCATTGTAAGCCCCTTGCTATTTGTAGCTGTGAACATACTTGTTATTTAAGCTCTGGTTCAAAGAACCTTAACCTTATTAAAACCTGAGTCAAACACACTTAGATATGCTTATAGTACTGGACTCAAAAAACTTTATAGTCGATGTATATATGAGCACTGGGTGGGCATATATAAGAGCGTCAAAAGAAGTCCCAGTCACCTAGAAGATGACTCGGCAGTCCTTAAAAGGAGTGGTAAACATGGCAAGCATGGTTCCTTATCGTTCGGTTTTTGGCGTTCGTCCTTCTGCTAGCTCGTTGTTCGATCTGTTTGATGATATGACCGACCTTGCAAACAACTCGATTGCTTCCAAGGCGTTCCCCGTTGACGTTGAGGATAAGGGCGACGGCTATGAGGTCAAGGCTTATCTGACCGGCGTCGCCAAGGACGATATCGATGTCGAGCTTAACGAGGGCCGTCTGTCCATTAGCGTGAATGTCGAGGAAGACGAGGAGAACGAGGGCAAGAACTTCCTGCAGAAGGAGTTCAGCTCGTACAGCGCGACGCGTGGCGTGTATCTAAAGGACGCTTCGAGCGAGGGCCTCTCGGCTAAGTACGCTGACGGCATCCTGACCGTTACGGTCCCCAAGATCGTCGAGAAGAAGAACGTTACGAAGATCTCCATCGACTAACTTCGTTGGTGTTCTGCGCTATTAAAAGACAGCAAAAGGGGCTGGGAAGCGATTCTCGGCCCCTTTTGCTGTCTAGGACAGTCTATTGAATGGTTGCTGGCCGATGCTGTCTTGCGGGGCGTATCGAGAGTTTTCGCGATCCTTGGAGAAGGGTTGCGGAGCTGCCGACCTCGTCATCCAGGGTTGCGGCCAGAGCTTCGGCATAGCTTTTGACGGTAAGGCTCGGACGATTGTTATCTTGGCTGATATGCATGGCAATGAGCTGTTCGGTGCGATCGGTAACAAGTTCGCGCGCGGCTTCGGCGGCTTGGCCATTGGAGAGGTGTCCCCTTGCAGACAGGATGCGCTCCTGAAGAAAGCGGGGATATTCTCCCTCGCGCAGCATGGTCACATCGTGGTTGCTTTCGAGTGCGAGGACTCGACAATCTTCGAGGGTGTTTATGGCTTGGCTCGATAGCTCTCCGGTGTCGGTGGCAAAGCCGATGGAATCATCGAGGGTGTCGAATCGATAGCCGACTGGATTGATGACATCGTGTGACGTTGAGTAGGTTTGCACGTGGATGCCGGCAATGGATAGGGTGTCACCGGGATCGAATTCCTCGACAGGCAGATGCGAAAGATTTTCTTTGCTCGAAAGAGTGCCCCTGCTGGCAAAGAGGGGGCCGTGCCAGTGCTTGCACCAGACATCGAGGCCCTTGATGTGATCGCTATGCTCATGAGTAATGAGAAGAGCCGAGACGTTGTCTGCCGAGAGCCCCAGTTCTGCCATGCGCTTTAATGTCTCGCGGCGAGACAGTCCGTCATCGACCATAATGAGCCCCTGCGGGCCCTCGATGAGTGCGCAGTTGCCTTTAGAGCCACTGCCGAGGATATGAAGGTGCAGGCAAGACATAAGATTCCAAAGGATACAATGGGTGCGGACGAATAAAGGAGGAAGCGAATGCCAACGGTATCACAGCATTACGGACACCATGCCGTGCCTGGGGCAGTCGATGAGACCCGGACGAGGCAGCAGGCAGCTCCTGTCGTGCTCATGGTATCAGGCGGCGCGGACTCGACGGCACTGCTTCTTATGGCGTGCACATCAAAGCTGGATATCCAAGACGGACGCGGTGTTGCCCCCATTGCTCGCGAGCGCCTGCATGTGCTGCATGTAAACCATCATCTGCGCGGCAAGGCGTCCGATGGCGACGAGGCCTTTGTGCGTGAGCTCTGCGCGCAATATGGTTTACCGCTGTGTGTGGAGCACGCTTATTTTGATGGGGAGTCGGGCAATATTGAGGCCGCGGCCCGCGAGGTGCGCTATGCCGCGGCGCGGAGGTATGTTCGCGAACTCTGCGCCCAGACGGGGGCACCGCGAACGGCGGCTCGTATCTGCACCGCGCACACGTCTTCGGATCGCGCGGAAACGTTTTTGATGAACGCGATTAAGGGTTCGGGGCCCGCTGGTCTATCGAGCATTCCTCGCCGGAGGAATATCGTGGTGCGTCCCTTGCTCGACCTAACTCATGGCGAGCTCGTGGGCTATCTACAGGTACATGGTCAGCCGTGGCGTGAAGACGAGAGCAATGAGGATATCTCGTATCTGCGAAACTACGTGCGCCATCGAGTGATGCCGGTGGTGGCGCAGCGTAATGCGAGCGTGTGCAAGACGATTGGCGCCGCCTGTGAGATCTTGGGTGATGAAGATGCGTTTCTATCCCAGCTGTCGGCACAGGCGTTTCGAAGCTGTTTGCGCAAAGAGGCAGCGGGCGCACTGGTGCTCGATGCCAGGCGCCTTGCTGCGGCCGAGGTGGTAATCGCGCGGCGCATCGTGCGACTGGCGATTAAGCGCATCGATCCGGACGCTCGTCCCGAGATGCGGCATGTTGAGCGAGTCCTTTCCTGCGTTGCCGAGGGTGCCGGCTCGGTCACGCTTCCGGCGGGAATTGACGCGCGCGTTGAGTTTGGCATGCTGGCGTTTAAGGCCCCGGTGGCTCGCGAGGGCCTGGTCGCGGACTGGGTTACCGTACCCGGTCGTTTGCCGTTGGGCGGGGGACGTATGCTGGTCACAGAGCCGATGGCCGTTGAGCCGGGATGCGATATCGTGCGCCGCGCCCGTGAGCTTGCGGCCGCCGGGGAAGTGACAGCTTTGGTAGACGCGGCTGCCTTGGGTTTTGCCGACAGCGATAGTGAGCGGATCCTGGCGGGCTCGCGTGGCGAGATCCCTGTCGAGGCGCGATTGGCGCGCCTGTGGGTGGACGGTCCCGCACCGGGAGACGTGATGTGCCCGTTAGGGATGAGTGGCCGAAGCAAGAAAGTATCCGACTTGCTAGGCGAGGCTCGAATTCCCGTTTCCGAGCGCGCCGGCGTGCCCATGGTGAGGACGGCGCCGGGAGGTGCCGTGGTGTGGGTCGCCGGAGTTCGCGCGGACGAGCGTTTTAAGTGCACGGCCGCAACGCGCGTGGCATATCTGCTCCGCGTGGTCGATGCGGAATAACGTCCCACGCCTGCTATTCTGTGCGACGTTGACGGTATTCCCGCGCTGATGGCGCACGGGCTGGTAAATTTACCCCGTGCGCTGCTAGAATGTGTAGTTCGCGTCCATACGGTGGTGTGTGGGCGATAAGCACAAGAAAGGGTTGTCATGGCTTCTCAACATCCGGATATCGAGAAGGTTCTGTTCACGCAGGAGGATATCGACGGTATCGTCTCTCGCCTGGGCGAGGAGATTACGCGCGACTACGCGGGTAAGGATCTGGTGCTGATTGCGGTCCTGCGCGGTGCCGTGGTCTTTATGGGCGACCTGATGCGCAAGATCGAGCTGCCGACCAACATCGATTTCATGGCTGTTTCGAGCTATGGCGACGGTGTGAAGTCTTCGGGCATCGTGCGTATCATTAAGGATCTGGATATCGACATCCGTGGTCGCGACGTGCTGATCGTCGAGGACATTCTGGACTCGGGCCTGACCCTCAAGTACCTGATGAAGAACCTCGAGAGCCGCAAGCCCGCTTCGCTGGAGGTCGCTGCCTTCCTGTGGAAGGACGTTGAGGACCGCACCTCGGCCATCACGCCCAAGTATGTTGGAACCCATTGCCCCGATGCCTTTGTGGTGGGCTACGGCCTCGACTATGCCGAGCGCTATCGTAACCTTCCGTATCTGGGCATTTTGAAACCGGAGGTTTATTCGTAAGATGCCCGACGACCGTAACGATAACAATTCCCAGACTCCCCGGGACCCAAAGATCCCGGGGATGCCCGGAGGCAAGAAGCCCACGCGTACGGGCTGGCTGTATTTTATTTTGGCTTGCGCGCTTCTGGGCTACGCCTTCTTTAACATGGGCTCCGGCTTTGCCAATTCCAGCAATACCGTTAAGCTCGCGACGAGCGAGATGGTCAGCGCCATCAAGCAGGATCGCGTCGAAGATCTGACCTATACGGTTCAAGACGGAAGCGTGACGGGTCATTACTGGAAGACGAAGAAGGACAAGGGCGATACGAGCGAGCTCAAGAGCTTCTCTTCGACCTATGTCGGCTCCGATTCGCTTGCCGAGCTCATGGCGGAGCACCCCGATACCAAGTACATCGTCAACACCAACGATCCCGATTTTTGGGGCGACTTGGCGATGAGTGTGCTTCCGACGATCGCCCTTATCGCCATCATGTTCTACTTTATGCGCCAGATGATGGGCGCCAACAACAGGAACATGCAGTTTGGCAAGACCAACGCCAAGACCAACGAGGCCACACGCCCCAAGGTCAAGTTTGAAGACGTTGCCGGAGTGGACGAGGCAGTCGAGGAGCTCGAGGAGATCCGTGACTTTTTGAGCGATCCGGATCGCTATCGCAAGCTGGGCGCCAAGATCCCGCGTGGCGTGTTGCTGGTTGGCCCTCCGGGCACCGGTAAAACGCTGCTGGCCAAGGCCGTTGCCGGCGAGGCGGGCGTGCCGTTCTTTAGCATCTCGGGTTCCGACTTTGTCGAGATGTTCGTAGGTGTCGGCGCCAGCCGTGTGCGTGACCTCTTTAAGGAGGCCAAGTCCCAGGCCCCGTCGATCATCTTCATCGATGAGATCGATGCCGTGGGACGTCAGCGCGGAGCTGGCTTGGGCGGCGGTCACGACGAGCGCGAGCAGACGCTCAACCAGCTGCTGGTCGAGATGGACGGCTTTGAGGAAAGCGAGTCGGTCATCCTGATCGCCGCCACCAACCGCCCCGACATTCTGGATCCGGCGCTGCTGCGTCCCGGTCGTTTTGACCGTCAGGTTACGGTCGACTGTCCGGATGTGAAGGGCCGCGAGCAGATCTTGCGCGTGCATGCCGAGAACAAGCCGATGGACGAGGACGTTAAGTTTGAGAAGCTCGCCCAGATGACCGTTGGCTTCACTGGTGCCGATCTGGCAAATCTGCTCAACGAGTCTGCGCTGTTGGCTGCCCGCCGCCATCGTTCCGTGATCTCGATGGACGAGGTCGAGGAATCGATGGAGCGCGTGATTGCCGGACCGCAGCGCAAGGGTCGCGTGATGACCGAGGCCGAGCGCACCATGATTGCCTACCACGAGAGCGGTCACGCCCTGGTGGGTCACATCCTGGAGCACTCCGATCCGGTCCACAAGATCTCGATCGTCAGCCGCGGCCAGGCTTTGGGTTACACGCTGCAGCTTCCGCAGGAGGACCACTTCCTCAAGACCAAGAACGAGATGCTCGACGAGCTCGCCGTGTTCTTGGGTGGCCGCGTTGCCGAGGAACTCATGTGCGACGACATCACGTCGGGCGCGAGCAACGATCTGGAGCGCGCGACCAAGATGGCGCGCGAGATGGTCACGCGCCTGGGCATGAGCGAGGAGCTTGGAACGCAGGTGTTTGGTGAGGCGCAGCATCAGGTATTCCTGGGCCGCGACTATGCCGATCATCAGGACTACTCTGAGGAGACGGCGCGTCGCATCGACATTGAGGTCCAGCGCATTATGCGTGAGGCCCATCGTCGTGCGGTCGAGATCCTGGATGCCCGTCGCGATCAGCTCGACCTGATGGCCAAGGTGCTGCTCGAGCGCGAGACCGTCGAGGGTGACGCCGTGAACGCCCTGCTCGACAACGAGTGGGACGCCTACCTTGAGCGCGAGGGCGATATCCTGGCGGCCAAGGAGGAGCGCAATGCCAAGGCGGCCGGCATGCCGACCAAGAAGCGCACGCCCCGTATGAGCGAGGAAGAGCTGGCGGCTGATGCCGCGGCCTTTGCGCAGGCGGCCATGCAGGAGGATGCCGAAGTCGCATCCGATGATGCTGGCGATGACCATGCCGTCGTCGATGCCGACGCCGACGCCGACAAATAGTCTTTGTGGCGAAAGCCTCCGCGGGGAAACCTGCGGAGGCTTTTTCTTTTGAGCGATATGGGGCCGTCTGTTGATTGGGGACAGACTTAAATGAGCGTTTTCACGCATTTAAGTCTGCCCCCAATTAACATTGCTGCGGCACTTTGCTCGGCTAAAGCGTACAATAGCGCCTATGCGAAAGGGGAACAGATGATCAACGAAACTATGTATGCTCGCGGCGCGGAAAGCTCCATCATCCGTGAGATTTTTAGCTATGGCCTTGAGCGCAAGGCGCAGATCGGTGCGGAAAACGTATTCGATTTTTCGCTGGGCAATCCGAGCGTTCCGGCGCCCGCTGCTGTGGCTGAGTCGATTAAGAAGGCCCTGGAGCTGCCGAGCGACCAGCTGCACGGCTACACGCCCGCACCGGGCCTGCCGCAATGTCGTGCCGCTGTGGCCGAATCGCTCAACCGCCGCTTTGGCACGAGCTATGAGGGCAAAGACGTATTTATGACGGTGGGTGCCGCGGCTTCGCTCACCTGCACGCTCAACGCCGTTACGAACCCGGGCGACGAGGTTATTGTTATCGCCCCGTACTTTCCGGAGTATCGCGTTTGGATTGAGAAGGCCGGCTGTACGTGTGTTGAGGCGCTCGCCGATGAAGATACGTTCCAGCTGAGCGTGGACAACGTGCTCAAGGCGATCAGCGATAAGACGGCGGCCGTCATCATTGACTCTCCCAACAATCCGACCGGTGCCGTATATACATGCGACACGCTGACGCGACTGGCCAATGTTCTGCGCGAGGCCAACGCTCAGCGCGATCCCGAGAATCCGATTATGCTCATCTCGGATGAGCCGTACCGCGAGATTGTGTACGGTGCCGAGGTGCCTTGGGTGCCCTCGATCTACGAGCACACCATCGTGTGCTACTCGTATTCCAAGTCGCTGTCGCTGCCGGGCGAGCGCGTGGGGTGGATCTTGGTTCCCAACACCAATCCGCAGGCTGCCCGTCTGATGCCGGCTGTTGCGGGTGCTGCCCGTACGCTAGGTTTTGTATGCGCACCGGCACTCTTCCAGCGCGTAATCATCGATTGCATCGATGAGCCGAGCGATGTCGAGGCCTATGCGCGCAACCGCACCGCGCTTACCGACGCACTAGCGGAGTACGGCTACACCTATGTTGAGCCGGATGGTGCATTCTACCTGTGGGTGAAGGCGCTGGAACCCGATGCGAATGCGTTTTGCGAGCGTGCAAAGAAGTATGAGTTGCTTGCGGTTCCCTCGGACAGCTTTGGTATGCCGGGTTGGTTCCGCCTGGGCTATTGCGTGAGTTACGAAACGATTATCAATTCGCTACCCGCTTGGAAACAGTTGGCGGACGAGTATCGTTAAAAGTAAAGCGCTCTGCCTACAATGTTTTACGTGAAACGGGGTTTGGTGTTAAGCCAGACCCCGTTGTCATGGACGTTGTGTCTTTGGGATGGAGTGGTTTTACGACTATCGAAGGCTATGCGTACAATGAATATAAGCGACGGCCGTGCCAGATAAGGAGACCTGATGCCCTACCTGCTTTCTTGTGACATTCATACCCATACGATATTCTCTGCGCATGCATATTCGACCATTGAGGAGAATGTGTACTGGGCGGCAGAGCGTGGCCTGCAGGTGCTCGGATCTGCCGACCATCTGAGCTCTATGGTTACGGCTTGCCCCAATGACCTGCGCAGTTACCAATTCTTTATCAACCAGGATATCTGGCCGCGCATTTGGAGCGGCGTGCTGGTGCTGCGTGGTGCCGAGGCCGATATCGTTTCGCTGGACGGAAGCCTGTTTGGCGAGGACACTCCTGTCACGCTCGATATTGCCGGTGATTCGTACAGCCGTCAGCATTCGCTGTTCGATTTGGTTACGCGAAATTTGGATTATTTGGTTGCGAGCGTGCATAATCCGCAGATTGCTGAAGGCGCGACGCTGGCCCAGACGACCGAGATGTATATCAATGCCCTGGAGTACCCCAAGGTGTTCATGCTGGGTCACACGGGGCGTTCGGGCGTGCCGTTCGATATCGACGAGGTGCTGTTGGCAGCTAAGGCCAAGCACAAGATTATCGAGATCAACAACCATAGTCTTGAACACGGTGTCGACACTGAGCATTGGGCCGTATGCCGCAAGATCGCCGAGCGCTGCGCCGAGCTGGGCGTGGGCATTGGCGTGTCAACCGATGCCCACATTGGCATGGCCATTGGCAAGCTCGATCACGCGCGCAAGATGCTCGACGAGATTCACTTCCCGCTAGATTTGATCGTGACGCGCGACCGCGAGACGCTGCTGCGCGAGATGGCGGCAGCCGGCGTGTGCGATCTGCGCAATGGGATGTAGCGGAGTTTATAAACCAAGCGAAGGGGGCGGCCCAGGCGGGTCGCCCCCTTTCTTGTCCCAAAAATCTACTGAGGTCGGTTAGCGGCGTTCGAGGACCGCTACGGTTTCGGTGTGGTCGGTGTGAGGGAACATGTCGACGGGCGTGATCTTGAGCAGGCAATAGCCTCCGTCGAGGAGCTGATGCAGGTCGCGCTCTTGAGTTACGGGGTTGCAGCTGATATAGGTGATGCGGCGCGGCTTAAGCGCGCAGGCAGCTTCGAGGAACTCGGGGGTAGAGCCGGCGCGCGGCGGATCGATGGAAAGGACATCGACCCGCTCGTTGTTATCGGCGGCATCCAGGATGCAATCGGTGGCGTCGTCGGCCATAAACCAGGCGCTGCGGGTGAGGCCGTTGAGCTCGGCATTGCGACGTGCGTCGGCAATGCCCGCCGGGTTGCGCTCCACGCCGAGCAGCATAATGCCGATGCCCTTTTTCTGGGCATCTTTAGCTGCGCACAGGCCGATAGTTCCGCTACCGCAATAGGCATCCATGAGTACGTCGCCCTGTTGCAGGTCCATGCCGTCAATCGCGAGCTGATAGAGCTGCTCGGTCTGCTGCGGATTGGTCTGATAGAACGCGGTGGGGGAGATATCGAATTCGCAACCGAGCAGCTGGTCGCGCATGCACTCGGCGCCATAGACGATACGAGTCTCCTCGCCCAAGATGGCGTTACCGGGACGGCCATTGATATTTTGGGCAACGGTGACGATATGCGGATCGAGTGCCGCCACGGCTTCAAAGAACTCCTGCGCATGCGGTAAGTCACGCTGGGCGGTCACGAGCGTAACCATGACCTGGTCGGTACGCCAACCGCAGCGGACGACGGCATAGCGGAGCAAGCCCAGATGCTTGTCCTCGTTAAAGGCGGGAATGTGCAGGCGCTCAGCTTCACGCGCGATGCCGTTAAGAATTTGTCGGGCGCCCGGTGCCTCGACGGGGCATTCGGGTACGGCAACGATCTTGTGCGTGCCGCGCTCAAAGAAACCGCAACGGACAGCGCCCTCCTTACCGGGAGCAAAGGGAGTGGCAGCCTTATGACGAAAGCCACGCGGCGCAGGATATTTACCCGGGTCGCCAAGGGTGACGCCCATACCGCGAATAGGATCGACAGCAATGCTCTCGCGCTCACAAAGCTCGGCAAACAGCTCCTCCATAGCAGCCTGCTTAGCCGCCAACTGCTTTTTATAAGGACGATTGAGCGCCGTGCACCCACCGCAAGATTTCATGATCGAACAGGGAGACTTGGGGTCCACGGCCTTACGCGCAGACGAAACCCGATCTTTATGCGAGCGCTTGGAACGAGTCTGAGGCGCTTTATCTCCGCCTCGACGAGAGTCAGAACGCTTGGTCTTAGCTCTGCTCTTGGTCGGTTTGCTTTTTGCAGCTTTAGAAGACTTGGATTTCGTAGAAGATTTCTCCTCCTTCGACCCCTCAGCCGCCTCCACCAAAGCACGACGAGCCCTACGCTCCGCACGAGATTCTGCCATCGATAACCCCACTAATTTATAAATTTAAAGCTACAAGCATTGTACCGTGCCAGGCCAACAGACGATATGCAAGCGGTTTATTGGTGTCAGTGATAAGTCCAACGACGGTTGCCCGCCGCGCGAGGGG
>DBEXKF010000283.1:0-3199 GCA_048175045.1 Collinsella sp. | reverse complement strand
AAATGTTTGCTGCGTGGTGACGCGCTATTTTGGTGGCACGCTGTTGGGGCCTGGTGGCTTGGTACGCGCCTATACCGCGGCGACGCAGGCGGCGGTGGCCGCGGCTCAGGAGGCAGGGCAGATCGTTGAGATGACAAGCGTCGTGCCGGTTGACGTGCATGTGGCCTATCCGCAGTATGAGCAGGTGCTTCGTTTGGCGCAGGATTCGGGTGCCAAGGTTTCGGATACCGATTTCGCGGATGCCGTGACACTTCATTTTATGTTTAAGGCAGGGGAGCAGGAGCCGTTTTGCACTAAGATGCGCGAGCTTATGGCGGGGCGCGAGGAGATTGAGGTCGGCGCTCCCGAATTTGCCGAGTTCTAACGGCGACGGCCGGCGTGCTTTTGGATTGATTCCAAGCGCGCCGGCCGTCGTTTTATGTTGCCGCCGTTTACTCGGCGAGCTGCTTAAGCACATCGCAGGCAATCTCGACGGCATCGTCGATGCAGCCGGGGCAGCTGCGGAGCGGACCCTTATCCGATCCGATGCCCTTGAGCGTGCCGCAGACAGTCGTCGTGTTCTTCTCGCCAAAACGCTTGGCGATCTCGCGCGACAGCTTGTAGGTCTGGCCCTTGGTCTTGGGGTTTTCCATGCCGTCGCTCATTACAAAGCCCATGATGGCCACGGCGCCCGAGATGGCGCCGCAGGTCTCGGTCATGCCGCCCATGCCGGCGCCAAAGCCCTCGGTGAGGGTAAAGGCGACCTGGGGGTCGAGCCCGACGGCGGGCGCGAGCGTGCAGGCGACGGCCTGGGCGCAGTTAAAGCCACGTGCGTGGTATTCGGCAGCCTGAGCCTGACAGGCGGTGATATCGAGCTGGGCCGTATCGATTTGCTTCATCGTTGTCTCCTTGGTCACGGTGTACCCGCCTATGGTACCCGTGACGGGGCATGTAATCATCGAGAGCTTCATGTATGCCTCGTTTTTATCTATCGAGCAAATGCCCAAGGCTTGAGATAAACACCCTTGATTCATTTGTCTCTCAACCCACCTTGGTGATGGGTTGAGAGGGGTGTGCGGTAGCGGTATCGTGAACCGAATAAAACAAAACCCAAGTAAGGGAGTTGGATATGAGCGAGCAGACCATCGGTACTACATGTGTTCAGGGCGGCTATCACCCGGGAGATGCGGAGCCGCGCCAGGTGCCCATCTACCAGTCCACCACGTGGAAGTACGACACGTCGGAGCACATGGGCAAGCTGTTTGACCTGGAGGAGTCTGGCTACTTCTACAGCCGTCTGCAGAACCCCACGTGCGATTTGGTTGCCGCCAAGATCTGCGAGATGGAGGGCGGCACCGCAGCGATGCTCACGAGTTCGGGCATGGCTGCGAACTTCCTCGCGATCTTTAACGTTGCCGGTGCCGGCGATCACGTGGTCGCAAGCTCTGCCATTTACGGCGGTACGTATAACCTGCTCGCCCACACCATGGGCCGCATGGGCGTGACCTGCACGTTCGTCGCCCCCGACTGCACCGATGAGGAGCTGGAGGCAGCCTTTGAGCCCAACACCAAGCTCGTCTTTGGCGAGACGATCGCAAACCCCGCCCTTGCCGTGCTCGATATTGAGCGCTTTGCCAAGGCCGCACATGACCACGGCGTGCCGCTGATGGTCGACAACACCTTCCCGACGCCCGTGATGTGCCGTCCCCTTGAGTGGGGCGCCGACATCGTCACGCACTCCACGACCAAGTACATGGATGGACATGCTGCCTACCTGGGCGGCGTAATCGTTGACCACGGCCAGTTTGACTGGATGGCTCATGCGGACAAGTTCCCGGGTCTTACCACGCCCGACGAGAGCTACCACGGCGTGACGTATGCCGAGAAGTTCGGTCGCGAGGGCGCCTTTATTACCAAGGCCACTGCGCAGCTTATGCGCGACCTCGGCCCCATGCAGAACCCGCAGGCGGCGTTCTTCCTGAACAGCTCGCTCGAGAGCCTGCACGTGCGCATGCCGCGTCATTGTGAGAACGGCCTGGCCGTTGCCAAGTTCCTGCAGAGCCATCCCAAGGTACGCTTCGTGAGCTATCCGGGCCTGGAGGGCGATAAGTACTACGACATCGCTCAGAAATACATGCCCAACGGTACCTGCGGCGTTGTGAGCTTTGGCTTTAACGGTGGTCGCGCGGCGGCCGAGACCTTTATGAAGAGCCTCAAGCTCGCCCAGATCGCCACGCACGTGGCCGACGCCCGCACTTGCTGCCTGCATCCCGCTAATGCCACACATCGCCAGATGAACGATGATGAGCTCATCGCCTGTGGCATCTCCGCTGACATGGTGCGCCTGTCGTGCGGCCTCGAGGACACGGCCGACTTGATTGCCGACCTTGAGCAGGCACTCGAGCAGTGCTAGGCTAGCTCCGTACAAGGCGCCGATGCTGGCAGAAAGCTTCGGCGACCTTTCGTTCCGATTCCGTAGGCGGGACCCCAATCGCGGCAGTTTGCAGGCGATTGGGGCCCCGTTTTTGCGTTGCGCCACTCGAAAGGATGGATATGGAGAAAACTGCAGAGCAGCTGCGCCGCGAGCACATTGCCCTAGAGGGCGACACCCATGGCAAGAACAAGTGGGCGATTCTGTTTACCGTGCTCATCATGACGTTTATGGTGTGTCTGGATTCGACCGTCGTGACCGTGGCGCTGCCCGTGATGCGAAAGGAGCTGGGCGTGGGCCTCGACCGCATCCAGCTGGTGAGCTCGGTGTATCTGCTTGCGACTTGCGTGGCTATGTTGCCGTTTGGCCGTCTGGGCGACGTGCGCGGCAAGGTGAATGTGTTTCAGCTGGGCGTCATCGTCTTTTCGGTCGGTTCGCTGCTGTGCGGCCTTTCGGCCTCGCTCGAGGTTCTTATCCTGGCACGCATTGTTCAGGGTGTCGGTTGCGCGGCGGCCATGGCCAACAACATGGGTATCATCACCGAGTCGTTTCCGGCGCGCGAACGAGGCCGTGCCATGGGTATTCTCGCGACCTTCGTGGCCCTCGGCATGATGTGTGGCCCCGTGCTCGGTGGCATGCTGGTGGCAAGCTTTCCCTGGGAGAGCATCTTCCTCATCAACCTGCCCATTGGCGTCATCTCGTTTATCGTGGGGCTCTACACGTTGCCGCATGTTAAGCCGGAGACCGGCGACCGTCCCATGTCCCTTGCCGAGGCCGCTCGTCGCTGCT
>DBEXKF010000282.1:0-2590 GCA_048175045.1 Collinsella sp. | reverse complement strand
GCCCTCGTCATGGGCAAAGACGGTACCGTCTACTATGGGCGCGGCGCCGATGAGCAGGTCAAAATCGCCTCGATCACCAAGGTCATGACCGCAATCCTAACCGTCGAGAATTGCAAGATGGACGAGAAGGTCACGGTGAGCAACGCCGCAGCCACCGTGGGTAATTCGACCGCCGGCTTGCTCGAAGGCGACGAGCTTACCGTGGAGCAGGCACTACGCGGTCTGATGATTCCCTCGGGCAACGACGCCGCCATCGTGCTCGCCGAATATGTGGGCAAGAAGATCGACCCCAAGACCAAAGACGCCGAGGCCACATTTGTGAAGGCCATGAACGAGCGCGCTAAGAAGCTCGGCTGCACCGGTACGCTTTTTGAAAACCCGCATGGTCTGGACTTTGATGAGTGGGCTGGCAATATGCACTCAACCGCACACGACGTAGCGCTGATGATGCAGGAGGCCATGAAAAACGACACGATCCGCGAGGTCGTAGCGAGCGAGGATTCCTGGATCGAGGTCACGGGCGCCGACGGCACCGACCATTCGCATTCCATGGACACGCATAACTATTTGCTGGGCCAAGATGGCAACATCGGCGGCAAGACCGGCACCACCGACGATGCAGGCTATTGCTTTACGAGCGCCTACAACCGCGACGGCGACGAGATCTACACCGTTATTTTGAACTCCACCACCACCGATCGGCGCTTTACCGATACCGCAACCCTTGCCAATTGGTACTACGGTCACAAGGTGACGGTCGCGATCGCCAACACGCAGGAAAAGACCGCCAACGACAACCCGCTTATGGCACGCATTAGCCAGACAGATTGGACGGACAAGACGATCGACGCCACGCTCGCCGACCCCACGGCGCAAGCGACCGTGTTTTCCCTTGCCGGCGAGGTGACCGAAAAGGTTAGCTACGACGATCTTTCGGGCACGGTGCATGTGGGCGACAAGGTGGGCAGCGTTACGCTCAAGCAAGACGGCACCAAGATCGCCGTCATGGACCTGGTTGCTGACGAGGAAGGCGCAGGGCCGAATCCCATTGAGTGGCTCCTTGTGAAGCTCGACCGCCTGGGCCGCCGCATCGACAACCGCCCGCTCACAGCCGAGAGCGAAACCGTAGCCAAGGCTCCTGAGGTGTAGGGCCAAAGCGTTATCACATCGAACCAAATGAGGCGTCCAACGGGGCGCCTCATTTTTTTGAGGGTTCGAATCCCCAGCTAACGTTCTTCTAATTAAAAAAAGGGCCCCAAATGGAACCCTTCTTCAAATTCATACTGGCGGAGAGCTGGGGATTCGAACCCCAGATGCCCTTTTGGGGCATACTCGCTTAGCAGGCGAGCACCTTCGGCCTCTCGGTCAGCTCTCCGTAACAGCCGTTCTATAGTAACCAAACAGTCGAGGATGGGCAAGGGGGAATTTGCGACGATTCCTCTTTTGCCGCAAACGCCTCAGTCAATCATCTCAATCTGTAACAGTTGCAGGCCGAATTTTCGTCCAGATGTTACAGATTGAGACAAAGATACGGGGGCAACCCCAGCGGCGGCGTCGATGCCTCCAGTCTTTATTAGTCCGCTCGAATGGTCTCCAACAGATAATCGCGCATGTACGGAATTGCAAACGAAACACAGCCGTAGCCGGCAGGCTCAATCAGTCCCGTATCGATCAGACGTTTGCGATACGACCCGACTTTATTCGCCGGCAATCCCATCTTTTTGGCAATATCACCGTTCGTAATCTCGCCGCCTTCGCATTGCGCCATCGCCGCGAGATATTGAAACTGCCGCTCCGACACCCTGCGCAGCGCGGGGGCAATCACCATGGCATTGAAACTATCAAGAGCCGCCTGGACACCCTTGCGAGCCGCCTCTTCACTCACGCTCTCCGACCCGCTGCGCGCAGCAACCTGCCAAGCGTAATATCCGACCAACTGGACCATAAAGGGATAGCCTGCCGAAGCCTTTGTTAAAAGCTCAGCAACGCCTTCGTCGAGTTCCTTGCCCGCACGCCTCATCGTATCCTCAAACGATCCGCCGACTTCAAAATCTGAAAGCCGCGTGAGCTCGATATGCTTCGCCCTCTGAAGGAACGTCAACGTATCATCCACCACCACGCCATCCACCGAGGTTGGCAAACCAGCGAATGCAAAGGCGACATTCGCCCCTTGGCGAATCAAGAGCTGCATTTCATTACCCAGCTCGCGCATTTCCTCAGTTGAGGCGTCCTGAATCTCATCGAGTGTGATGAGCAAACCACCTCGCTTCGCGGCATCGTACATCGCCTCCCCCAGATGAGAGGCTGACTTCGACAGCTCTACGGAGCCAAGGCTGACTCCTAAAATCGATGGGGAAATCGACATTGATGCAAGACGAACATTTCGCTGCAGAGCCTCGAGAATTCTGTCGCAAAAACCGGCATTTGAGGCGACGTCGACAACCTCGAATCCTTTTTTGCGCGCAAGATCGCCCAATGCGTTGAGGAGCACCGTTTTACCCGTGCCTCGGACACCCGAGATGCGCATGAGTCGATCGGGGGCACCAGGGCCATTCTCAAGAGCTTCGGCAAAGTCATCCAAAACAGCGTC
>DBEXKF010000281.1:0-2900 GCA_048175045.1 Collinsella sp. | reverse complement strand
ACTTTGGTGGGGTTGTGGGGTCCCCGGCATGTATATGAAAACGGCTCTGGCACCAAAAGGAGCCAAAGCCGTTAAAGATATCCTATGGAGCGGGCGACGGGAATCGAACCCGCGTCATCAGCTTGGAAGGCTGGGGTTCTACCATTGAACTACGCCCGCAAGATATGGTCGGGACGACAGGATTTGAACCTGCGACATCCTGCTCCCAAAGCAGGCGCGCTACCAAACTGCGCCACGTCCCGAAGGTGTTGAGCAGCTAAGGTCTAAACCTTGCGTGTCCCAAAGCGAAGGAAATTATAGGGGAGACTCCCCGCCTGTGCAAGCATTGATGCCTTAGCTCCTCGAATGTGCAACAAAACGACTATGGAGCAGGCCGATCACAAACGCCACCACGGCAACCGGCGCCCACGCAGCTCCAATGTCCGCAAGCGGCAGTGCATCGAACGGCAGCCACGCGCCCGCAAAGAACGCATCGCGGACCGAGGTGATCACGCTCTGCACCGCGACCACGCCGCCGACCCACACCCACACCTGCGGATGAGCGTCGCAAAAGCCGTGCACCAGGCCCATCAGTACCAGTACGATGGCAACGGGATACAAGGCGTTGAGCATGGGCACCGAGAACATGAGGATCACGTTGAGTCCCACGTTGGAGAGCACGCACGAAAACGCAGCGAACACAAAGGCGAGCATCGCAAAGGGACGGCGCATGACCTCCTCGGAGGCCTCCGCTCCCCCTTCGACCACATACGTCTCGCAGAAGTAACGCGAGCAGCAGCTGATAAGGCCAATGCACACGTTCATGCAGGCGAGAAAGAAGATGGCGAAGACCACGACCGTGCCGGCAAGGCCAAAGTGCATGGAGGCAGAGCGGGCAAGGATGGCGGCGCCGTTGGTAGCGTCGGGCATCACGGTGCCGAGCTGCATACCGGCAAGGGCCAAACCGCAGTAGATGACGGCCATGAGCACGCCTGCAATCACACCAGAACGCGAAATCTCGAAGGCCACGCGCTTATCGTCGGTAACGCCCAACTCATGGATGGTCTCGGCGATGATGATGCCAAAGGCGAGCGACGCGAGCAGGTCCATGGTCTGATAGCCAGTCAGAAAGCCCTGCACGGCGGCGCCCGCATCGTAGGGAGCCTGAGGCGCGGCAGCCGGCCCCAGCGGCGAGATCACGGCAGCACCCACGACCAGCACGATGAGCGCAATAAGCGCGGGGCCCGTTATGCGACCGAGCACGCGCGTGATGACACCCGGACGCAGCGTGAGCGCAAACGCGACGATAAAGAAACCAACGGCAAACACCAGGCGAGCCGTGCCGAGCGAAACACCCTCGGGTAGCAGCGGCACCAACATTTCGAAGGCCGTGGAGCTCGTGCGCGGAATAGCCAGGCACGGGCCGATGGCCAGATACACCGCCGCGACAAAGAACTCACCAAACTTGGGGTGCACGCGGCCGGCAAGCTCGCGCGCCGTGCCGGCGAGCGCGACAGCGATAAATCCCATAACAGGCAGACCGATAGCGGCAATCAAAAAGCCGATCATGGCAAGCGGCGTGGCTGTACCGGCCTGAAGTGCCAGCAACGGCGGAATGATGAGGTTACCGGCGCCAAAGAGCATCGAGAACAGCGCAATGCCGACGGTGACGACATGGTCGGAGCGCAGACCGCGCGGGGCGGATGAGGCCATAGGCACACCTTTCGGGTCGAAACAAAAACGGGACGGGCAAAAGACCCGTCCCGCAAGTATATACGCTCTAGCAGGCTAAATCGCGCAAAGCGTCAATCGCGGTGTCGACTTCCTCGTCCGTGTTGAAATACCCAAACGAGAAACGGACAATACCCTGGCGCTCGGTCCCGAGCGCGCGGTGCATGAGCGGAGCGCAATGGGCGCCAGGGCGCGTCGCAATCCCCCACCCCTGCATGAGCGCGTCCGAGATCTCGGCGGAGTCGATATCGCCCACGTTGAGTGAGACGATCGCCGAGCGCACGGGCTGGTCAAACGCGCCGTAGAGCTTAACCCCCGGAATCTCGCGCACACCGGCAAGGAAGCGATCAGCAAGCGAGCGCTCATGCGCCGCAATCGCCTCAACCCCACCTTGGGCCTCGATAAAGTCGAGACCTGCAGAAAGTCCCGCGATGCCGTGACCGTTGAGCGTGCCCGCCTCGAGGCGCGTGGGCCACTCAAGTGGCTGCAGTGGGTCAAAGCTGTGCACGCCCGTGCCACCCATGGCCCACGGAGCCACGTCAATGCCCTCCGCCACGGCCAGGCCGCCGGTGCCCTGTGGACCCATGAGCCCCTTATGGCCGGTAAAGCACACAACATCGAGCCCCATGGCATCCATGTCAATCTTCGCCGTACCGGCAGACTGCGAGGCGTCGACGATCACCAGCGCACCTGCCGCATGGGCCATGGCGGCCACGCGCGCGATGTCGACCGCGTTGCCGGTCACATTGGAGGCGTGCGTCACCACCACGGCACGCGTGCCCGGCGTGACCAGCTGCTCGAGCTCGTCGTAGTCGAGCACGCCGTTCGCGTCGCAGCCCGCATGCTCAACGGTCACGCCCTGCTCTGTCGCCAGGCGGTTAAGCGGACGCAGCACGGAGTTATGCTCGAGCACCGTCGTGACCACACGGTCGCCGGGGCGCACCACGCCATTGATGGCGGTATTGAGCGCCGCGGTGGAGTTGGGCGTAAAGCACAAACGGTCTGCCCTCGGGCAACCCAGCAAGCGCGCAAGCTTGGCGCGGCAGCCGTGGATGGTACGCGCCGCATCGAGCGCACCCGACGTGGCACCGCGCCCAGCATTGCCGAGCGAGCACATCGCCTGCGTCACGGCATCGATGACCGTCTGCGGCTTGTGCATGGTCGTCGCCGCGTTATCCAGGTAGATCATC
>DBEXKF010000280.1:0-2830 GCA_048175045.1 Collinsella sp. | reverse complement strand
CGTCGCCCTCAAAGGCAATGACGCGACGGGTCTGACGATCGAACACGCCGCGGAAGTTGCGGCCACTGCCGATCGGCCAGTTCATGGGATACGTATTGATACCCAGGACGTTCTCGATCTCTTCCATGAGCTCAAACGGATCGCGAGCCTCGTGGTCAAGCTTGTTCACAAAGGTGAAGATGGGAATGTGGCGCAGCGTACAGACCTTAAAGAGCTTTTTGGTCTGGGCCTCGACGCCCTTGGCGCCGTCGATGACCATGACAGCGGCGTCGGCGGCCATAAGGGTACGGTAGGTATCCTCCGAAAAGTCCTGGTGTCCGGGGGTATCGAGAATGTTGACGCAGGCGCCGTTGTAGGTGAACTGCAGCACCGAGGAGGTAACGGAGATGCCGCGCTCCTTCTCGATGTCCATCCAGTCCGAGACGGCATGCTTGGCCGAGCTCTTGCCCTTGACCGAACCGGCGGTCTGGATACTGCCGGTATAGAGCAGCAGCTTCTCGGTAAGCGTGGTCTTACCGGCGTCCGGGTGGCTGATGATCGCGAATGTGCGGCGCGACGAGATTTCATCCGACAGGCTTGCCATGCGGATCCTTTCTTGCTTTGAGTGCATTACGTCGTTGTAACCGCACTATTGTAGCCGCGAAATCCCGCTCTAGAGCGCCTATCAGGACAAATTCATCAGTTGGGGCCTGGGCAACCGGCCCAATCCGCATTTGCCTCTTGCAGAACTGTGCATAGTGTATATATACTGTGCTTACCGGTTATATACACGTGTAGCCCAACAGCTAAGGAGCCGCTGTGGACATCATCCTATCCAATTCGAGCGACAAGCCCATCTACGAGCAGATAACCTCACAAGTCAAAGCTCAGATCTTATCGGGCACGCTCGCTGCGGGCGCCAAACTCCCCAGCATCCGTGCACTCGCGAGCGATCTTGGCGTGAGCGTCATCACCACCAAGCGCGCCTACGCCGACCTGGAGCAGCTCGGGTTTATCTGCACCGTGCAGGGCAAGGGCTGTTTTGTCGCCGAGGGCAACCAGGAGCTTTTGCGCGAAAACCAGCTCTGTCATATCGAAGAGCTGCTTGCGAAAGCGGCAAGCCAAGCCGAAGCCTTGGGCGTCACGCGCGACAAACTGCACGAGATGCTCGACCTGGTAGCCCCCGAAACCATGCAGTAGCCATCTGCAAGAAAGGCTATACCATGCAAAACTTGCTTGAACTCAAAGGCATCTCACGCACTGTAAGCGACCGCTTTTCACTGCGCGACGTCACGCTTGCCGTGGAGCCTGGCCAGATCGTCGGCTTTGTTGGTGCCAACGGTGCTGGCAAAACAACGGCGATTCGAGCTGCTCTCGGGCTTATTAAGCTCGATGCCGGCGAAGTGCACCTGTTTGGGCAGCGCTGTGGCGCCGACGCGCCCGATGAGTCGCAACGCCATCTACGCTCCCGCGTCGGTCTTGTCCTGGACACGTGCCCCTTCCCCTCCACGCTCAAGGTGGGCCAGATCGAGGCGCTCGTAGGCCCGGCGTACCCCACGTGGGACCGCGAAACGTTCGCCGGATTCATCAACCGATTTGGCCTCGATCCCAAGACAAAGGTCAAGGACCTCTCCCGCGGCATGGGTATGAAGCTGCAGCTCGCCTGCGCGCTCAGCCACAATGCCAAGCTGCTCGTTTTGGACGAAGCCACCGCGGGCCTCGATCCCATGGCACGCGAGGAACTACTTGATGAGCTGCTTGCCTTTGTCGCCGACGGCCAGCGCAGCGTGCTGCTCTCGAGCCACATTACGTCCGACCTCGATCGCGCCGCCGACCGCGTCATCTGCATCGATAACGGCTCGATTGTGTTTGACCTGCCGCGCGAGGACATTACCGACCGCGCCGGCATCGCCCACTGCACCCAAGCACAGGCCGCCGAGCTTATGGCTTGCGTCGAAGGCGCCCGCGCCGCCCACCACGCCTACAGTGTGGACGTGCTCGTGCCCTACCGCCGCGAAACGCTCGAGGCCTTTCCCGAGATTCCCTGCGATCGGGCAACCATTGATGACTATCTGCGCCTCATGCTGAAAGGGGCTTCGAAATGAAACGCGCCTTTATGTCCGAGCTCGCCATCGTTCGCACGCTCACCCCGAGCATCGCGGGCGTCGGCCTGTTCATCTTCGTCGTGCTAACCCTTGCCAACGCGTCGGATGGCGATTCCGGCATGAGCGCCGGCGCCTGCGCGGTCAGCGCCATGTCGCCCATCATGGTCATGAGCTCGCTGGCCGGCTTCGACAATCAAAACGGATGGGAGCGTTATCGGGCAACGCTGCCTCTCACGCGCAAAGACATTATTTGCGCACGCTACCTGTGCATCGTTGTCTTCTCGGCCATCATGGCCTGCGCCGCCGTGCTTTTGAACATCATCGCCCTTCCGTTCTTCAACAGCGTGGGCGTGGCCTCGACAGGACAAACCATCTTTGAGATCGCAATTGCCTCGGCAGCATCGATGCTCATCTCCCTCATGATGGTGTTCTTGGCACAGCCGCTGTTCTTCCGATTTGGACACATGGAGGCACTGCGCCTATCCGTTGGCCTGTTTGCCCTGCTCTGGTGCCTTGCCATTGCCACGTTGAGCTCCTCCAACCCCATCAGCAACTGGCTCATGTCGATTGCCGGAGCGAATCCCGATCCTGCCGTCCTTGGCTGTCTGTGTGCAGGAATTGCCGTACTGGCGCTCGCACTATGCGCAATCAGCTGCACCGTCAGCACCAAGGTTTATCGAGTACGCGATCTGTAGCCACACGAGTCTCAATCCGCGAAGGACGCGATCGCCCCCCCCTCCCCGCAA
>DBEXKF010000279.1:0-3798 GCA_048175045.1 Collinsella sp. | reverse complement strand
AGCTCGTGCGCCAGCGCGCGCATCTCCTCAATCGTCTCAACGTAATAGAAGCACGATGGGGCCTTGCCAAGCGTGTCAGCACGCTTGAGGTCCATGAGCTCGTCAATCAGGCGGGCCGTGTCGACGCCCTCACCCGAAAGTGCGCGCATCATATTGAGCAGGCAGGAGCGCTCGGGGCGCAGCGCCTTATCGTGATATTTGATGAGCAGGCAAACGTCGCGCACCAGGTCGTGCGAGAGTGCCAGGCGATCCATAATGACGCGCGCTTTCTTGGCGCCGAGCTCGGGATGACCGTAGAAGTGTCCGCTGCCGGCGTGATCGACCGTAAAGCACTCGGGCTTGGAGACATCGTGCAAAAACGCCGCCCACATAAGGCTCGACGATGGCGCGACGCCGTCGCACAGCGCCAGCTCCCCTGCCACCGTCAGCACACGGGCGATATGCTCGTAGACGTTAAACGCATGATAGACACTTCGCTGATCAAACCCGCGACCCGCTGCCAACTCGGGCACAGCGGCGCAGATGAGCTCAGGGTAGCGCAACATGGCGTCTCCCCCGTGACCGGTCGAAAGAATGCCCTCGAGCTCAATACCCACACGCTCGCGCGCTACGGCATCGAGCAGCGGCGCGCACTCGGCAAGCGCACGCTTGGTCTCGGGCTCAATCATAAAGTCCAGGCGGCAGGCAAAGCGCACCGCGCGCAGCATGCGCAGGGCGTCCTCGTTAAAGCGACGCTTGGGATTGCCGACAGCGCGAATCAGCTTGCGCTCCAAGTCACCCTGGCCGTCGTAGCGGTCGACAAGCCCGCGCTCGGGATGCCAGGCCATGGCGTTGACGGTAAAGTCGCGGCGCGCCAGATCGTCCTCGAGCGAGGCGGCGCGCTCGACGCTCTGAGGATGGCGCCCATCGGTATAGAAGCCATCCAGACGGTACGTGGTGACCTCGATACGCTCGCCATCGGAAATAGCCGTGATTCCGCCAAATTTAATGCCCGACTCCACAACCACGATGCCGGCGGCCTCGAGCGCCGCCTTGGACTCCTGCCACAGGCCGTTACAGCACATATCAACATCGTGGCTGGGGCACCCCATCAGGGCGTCGCGCACCCAACCGCCCACGTACCAAGCCTCAAGACCAGCCGCCTCAAGCGCGCGCAGGACGCGTAGGGACGCATCGGACGGTTGCGTACCGTTGAGCGAAACATTGCACATGCCTATGGCCTCCTGCACTTGTGAGCGTTAATCGATGGTTCTCAAGAAGTCTAACAAGAAACGAGAAAGCGCGCACACGCAATCGCGTCGTCGATTCGATAAAACGAGACAGCAGACACCACATATGTTCAGCGCGCAAAAAACACCCGCCTTGGTAATCCAAAGCGGGTGTTCGGCAACGATGTATCGATGCGGCTAGCAGACCTGACGAACTTCGATGTTCTTCTTGTATTCGTCCACCTTGGCAAAGTCGCCCAGGCCCGGGCACTCGACCACGTTGGCACCAGTGGCCATCGAAAGGCGCAGGGCGTCCTCGACGCGCTCGGGGGCGTCGTGCCACACGGACAGGAAGGCAGCGAGCGAGGAATCGCCGGCGCACACCGTCGACAGCAGCTTGACGTCGAAGGTGCGGTTGGCAAACCAGATGTGCTCGCCGTTGGAGAAGTACGCACCGGCGCCACCAAGGGTCAGCAGCACGTTCTTGGCGCCCTTGGCATGAAGCTCGGCCATAGCGCCCTTGACGGACTCATCGTCGCCACCGCTCACCTTAATGCCAAAGATGTCGAGCAGCTCGTCGTCATTGGGCTTGATCAGCAGCGGCTCCATGGCAATGAGGTCCGCCAGCTGATGGCTCGAGATGTCGAGGACGAACTCGGCCCCCTTGGCCTTGACGCGGCGCAGGACCTCGGCCAGGAAGCCCTCGGAAGTGTTGGGAGGCAGCGAGCCGCTGATGACCAGGCAGGTCATGTCATCGAGCGAATCGATGAGCTCAAACATCTCCTGCTCGTTGGCCTCGTTGATGGCAGCACCGGCATTGACCATGTTGTACTCGGTGTCGGGGCCGGCATTGAGGAACACGTTGACGCGCGTGATGCCGTCGGTCCACACGGGCTTGACGGGCACGCCCAGGGCCTCGGCGCCCTTAACGATAAACTCGCCCGAGAAGCCGGCGAAGAAGCCCAGAATCGTGGTGTCGACACCATAGTGGTCAAGCGTAAACGAGACGTTGAGGCCCTTGCCGTTGGGCGTGTAGACGGCGCTGCGGGTACGCGTGACGGTGTTGGCAGCAAGGCCGTCGCAGGCGATGTTGTAGTCAATGGCGGGATTTGCAGTGAGCGTGTAAATCATGAATGTTCCTTTCACGAAGCAACGTGTTAATGAAAGTATATTCCACGCATCGGTAAAAGGCTAGGACAACTCGGTGAACGGTGTGGAAGCGATGAAGTACGGCAGAACACCTCTCCCCCATGACGGAACAAAAAAGGCGCCCCGGCCGAAACCGGGGCGCCGCATGCGCACGAATATGTCGCGTTTCGATTACTGACGATCGAGCTTGCGGACAGCAACGCGCTTGCTGTACTCGTCGACGTGACCGAAGTCGCCAATGCCGACGGACTCGGCAACGTTGGCGCCGGTGGCCATAGCGAGCTTCATGGCCTCCTCGACGTTGTCGCGATCCCTGTACCACTTGTGCAGGAACGCAGCGAGGGTACAGTCGCCGGCGCAGACGGAAGAGACCAGCTTGATGTTGAACTCACGCTTGGCGTACCAGATGTCCTCGCCGTTGGAGAAGTAAGCGTCGCCGCGGCTACCACGGGTGAGCAGCACGTTCTGAACGCCAGCGTCGTGAGCCATCTTCATGGCAACACGAACCTCGTCGTCGGTGTCGACCGGCACGCCGAAGATGGCCTTCATCTCGTGATGGTTCGGCTTGATGAGCAGCGGCTTCTTGTGAGCGAGCTCCTTGAGCTTGTCGGAGGACAGGTCCAGGACGACGTCGGCGCCACGAGCCTGAGCGTGCTCCATGACCTTAGCCAGGAAGTCAGGCGTAGCTTTGGGAGGCACGGAGCCGGAGACGATCAGGCACTCAAGATCGCCCGCGGTATCCAGGATGTTGTAGAGCTCCTCCTGGTGCTGCGGCGTGATCGGAGCACCCGGGTTCAGGATGCCGTACTCGTGCTGGCCATCGTTGACGTAGGTGTTGATGCGCGTGATACCGTCGGTCCAGACCGGGCGGCAGAGGCAACCCAGGTTCATGACCTCCTCGACGATGAACTTGCCCGTGAAGCCGGCGAAGAAGCCGATCGCGACGGTGTCGACGCCCATCTTCTTAAAGGCGAAGGACACGTCGAGGCCCTTGCCGTTAGCCGTGTAGCTGGCCGAGCCGGTGCGGACGTTCTCGTCGGGCTCGAGCGGAGAGCTCGAAACCGTCATGTCGACAGCCGGGTTAGCGGTTAGCGTGTAGAACATTTACAGTACCCCCTGTATATGTGAGGGCCGCGTGGCCGGCCCATTCCAACCACGCGGTTACCTCTGATACCAAATTAGCGAGCTGCGGACTCGAGCAGTGCCTTGACCTCGGCGGCGGTGTTGCAGGCGAGTGCCTTCTCGGCGAGCTCGTCGCACTCGGCCTTGGTCCACTGGCTGATGGTCTTGCGGGCGCGCAGGATCGACGGAGCGCTCATCGAGAACTCCTCCAGGCCCCAGCTGATCAGCAGCGGCTCGAGCAGCGGATCGGCAGCGGCCTCGCCGCACATACCGACCATGATGCCGGCCTTCACGCCGCTCTCGATGATGTTCTTGAGCG